>JBEANX010000212.1:0-2589 GCA_041165245.1 Pseudomonadota bacterium | reverse complement strand
GAGACCCAGGAGCAAGCCCAGATGGTCACGCAGCTGGGTTGCGAAAAGGGGCAGGGCTTTTTGTTCAGCAAGCCTTTGTTGCCTGACGAGATCGAGGCTTGGTTGCGGCAGGCGCCCTGAGTCGCACCCCCTGTTCTGGCGTGCCTGAACCCTTGTTCAAGGTCTGTTCAATCGTGCTGCATGGCCCCTAGCATCCGGGCAACCTTTTTGTCACACCGAGACGGGTGCCTCCCAAGTGCTGAATGCGCGCCGGGCCCCTGGCAGCCGCTCGGGCTTTGCCGTATGAAGTCACCATCGATCTTGACCCGCGCTGCCATGAGCCTCGCAGCTGCGCTTTGCCTGGGCGCCCAGGCGCCAGCGTTTGCTGCCGATGACGCGGTCATCCAGTGGAACAAGGTGGCGCTGGAGGTGATCCGCAGCGCCCGCCCCGGCCCCCCGGTGACTGCACGCGCCCTGCACATCGTGCATGCGTGCATGTATGACGCGTGGTCGGCGTATGACGCCAAGGCCAAGCCTTCGGTCGCTGCTTCCAAGCTCGCCAAGCGCCCCAGCGCAGAGCGCACGCCCACGTTCAAATCAGAAGCCATCAGCTACGCGGCCTACACGGCTTTGCTGGATCTGTTTCCCGCCCAGCGCGCCAGTTTTGACAAGCAAATGGCCACCTTGGGGTACGAGCCGGCCAACCGCTCCACCAGCCCCACCACCGGCGCGGGCCTGGGCAATGCCGCTTGCGCGCAAGTGCTGGCCTTGCGCCATGCCGACGGTTCGAACCAGTTGGGCGATGCGGCGGGCAGCTCGGGCAAGCCCTACAGCGACTACACCGGCTACAAGCCCAGCAACCCGGCCGTGCTGCCCCATGGTGGTTCCGTGCCCATGAACCCCAACCACTGGGAGCCGCTCATCTTGAACGGCGTGGCCCAGAGCTTCACCGCCCCACATTGGGGCCGTGTCAAGCCGTTTGCCTTGACGGCTGCCAATGCACTCAAGCTTCCCGCACCGGCGTTGGCGGGCTCCTCAGCCTATGCCGAGCAGGCGCGTGAGTTGCTGGACATGAGCGCCAAGCTCACGGACAAGCAAAAGGTCATCGCCGAGTATTGGGCCGACGGCCCCAATTCCGAATACCCACCCGGGCATTGGAATGTGTTTGCCCAGTACGTCTCGGCCCGTGACCGCCTGGGGCTGGACGCCAACGTCAAGCTCTTCTTCACCCTGAACAACGCCATGCTGGACGCCAGCATCTGGTGCTGGGGCCAGAAGGTCTTGTTCGATTCACCCCGCCCCATCACGGCCATCCACTACCTCTACAACGGCCAGAGCGTGGTGGCTTGGCAGCCCGGGGTGGGTGTGGCGGCCTTGCAAGGCCAGTATTGGCAGCCCTACCAAGCGGCCGGCGTGGTGACGCCGCCCTTTGCCGAATACGTCTCTGGCCACAGCACCTTCAGTGCCGCCGCGGCCGAGGTGCTGATGCTCGCCACCCGCAGTGATGTGTTTGGCGCGAGCTTTGTGGCCCCCGTGGGCAGCTCCAAGGTTGAGCCTGGCCAGACACCGGCGGCCGAGGTGCCACTGAGCTGGCCCACCTTCACCGATGCGGCCAACGAGGCTGGCCTGTCGCGCCGCTATGGCGGCATCCACTTCAAGCAAGGCGACATGATGGGCCGGCTGGGCGGGCGCCTGATTGGCGCCAACGCTTACCTCGCCTCGCAAAAGCTGTTTCAGTGAGGCTTCAAGCCAGGCAGAGCTGCCAGTCGCCCACGTCGAGCCACTGGTCGAACTTGCGCCCCACCTGCGGGTAGTGCGCCACCTGCTTGAAGCCCAGGTGCTCGTGCAAGCCCACGCTGGCCGCATTGGGCAGGGCGATGCATGCCAGCACCATGTGGCAGCCGGCCTCTTTCAGCGAAGGAAGCAGGGCTTGGTACAAGGCCGTGCCAATGCCCTGGCCACCACAGCCCTCGCGCACATAGACGGTGCTCTCAGCCGTGTGGCGGTAGGCCGCGCGCGTTTTCCAAGCGGTGGCGTAGGCATAGCCTACGATCTGCCCGGCGTGTGATTCACACACCCACCAAGGGTAGCGCTGGGTGCAGGCCTCGATGCGCGTGCGCATCTCCTGCGGGCTCAGCGGCACTTCCTCGAAAGTGATGGTGGTGTGCGAGATGTAGTGCTTGTAGATTTCGGCGATGGCGGTTTCGTCGCCAGGCTGGAAGGGGCGAACCAACATGGTCAAACGCCCCCCAAAGGCTGAGCATGCAAATGCACCGCCAGCCACATCGCGCCTTGCGACACGCTCAGAACCGTGTGCGGCGTTTGCGCAGGCAAGAAAACGTGATCCCCCGAGCGCAAGGGCACTGCTTGCCCGTTTACGTTCAAAAGCGCTTCGCCTTCAAGCAGTACCACCCACTCGTCCTGCGGCTGCACACAGGTTTGCAACTCGATCTTGCTGGAGCTGACGATGCGCTCGATCACCAAGCCCCTGTGGGTCAGCAGGGTGTCAAAGCGCTCACCCGTGGCGGGGGCGGTGCTGTTCGAGTAGAGGTTGCCGGTTTGCATGGAGTCTCCTGCGCTGCGCGTAGCGGATGGTGGCCATTTTGCAAT
>JBEANX010000211.1:0-2657 GCA_041165245.1 Pseudomonadota bacterium | reverse complement strand
ACCCATCAGGATCAGGAAGGTCAGCGCTTCGGGCGAGAGCTTCCAGGGGCGCAGCAGGTTCATGAACAGGTCGACCATGCGGCTCTGTTTGAACAGCATGCCGCCCCAGATGAACAGGGCCAGCTGCAAAGGCAGGTTGGGCACCTCCATCAGAGTGTTGATGTAGATGGCCAGGCCCGAGGGGTGGTTGTGCAGCGCAAAGTAGATGCCAGCGGTGATGGCCAGCGTGGCGCCAATGGGAGCCGACTGCAAGGCGCGGTTCCACGAGCCATCAGGCACATCCGGCGCATGCTTAGGCTGGTTGAACAGCTGCCACACGCTGACGACGACCATGGCCGCAAACATCACGATCCAGGCTTGCTGGTGCTCGGGGCGCTCCATCTCGACGCCTGCGGCCGATGAGATGGAGTAGTAGCTCACGGCCGACCACAGCATGAAGCCACCGGCCAGCAGCGTCGTCCACGATTGCACGAGGTAGTCGCGGCGGTTGCGCACGGGCACCAAGCCGATGTGCTCGTACTCCACCGTGGAGGCCAGGATCACCACGCCCATCAGCAGCAGCAGGATCATGGAGCGGTGTTCGGCGCCAAAGCGGAACAGGCCAAAGAAGCTGGTCTCCAGCGTGCGATAGGCCACCACGGCAGGCGTGATGTGCTCGGCCGCACGGTTGTAGAAGTCATGCTTGAACTGGCACTCGGCCAAGCTGTCCTTCAGCGACTGGCGCATTTGCTCAGGTGTCGGGCCAGCGTCGGTTGAGAAGATGTCGTCCAGCGCATCCTTGGGCTTGCCGGCTTGAGCGGCCACGCGCTTTTGAACCTCAGCGTCGATGTTCAGGTTGGCGTCGCAGGTGGGCTTGACCGGGTCTGCGCGCAGGGCGTAGTACTGCACCTTCTTGGCAGGGTCGCCGAACAGGGTTTCGCCACCGGCCAGCAAACGGCCATGGATCAACTCACCGGTGCTGATGACCAGCACCAGCATCAGCAAGATGATGGTGGGGAAGCTCACGACCCACTCGCTGAGGGTTCTCCCCATGAAGGTCGTGCCGGGGGATTCTCCCGGTGTGGCGTGGATGACGGCTTGGCTCATGTCTTGTCTCCGAGGGCGATTCAAAGCTGGGCGGAATGTATCGATCCGTCAAGCAGGTCGCCATAGGTAAAAGACGGTTGACAGCCTTTGCGCCGCGAAATGCAGATCTGCGGCGTGAATGGTTGTTGCGCTGCATCAAAAAGCAAAAAGGCTCCCGAAGGAGCCTTTTTGACGCAGGTTCAAACTCAAGCGAGTTTGCCGTGGCAGACCTTGTATTTCTGGCCGCTACCGCAAGGGCAGGGGTCGTTGCGGCCCACGCGGGGGTATTCCTGGGGCACGGTGTTCGGGTCGGTCTCGGTGGCCACGCCGCCGTCTTCGGTGGGGTGGGTGTAGGTGATGTTGCTGAAGCTCTCGCCTTGCTGCTCAATGGCTTGTGCAGCGGCTGCCGCTTCTTCCTGGCTCTGGATGCGCACCGTCATCAGCATGCGGGTGACATCGAGCTTGACCACGTCGAGCAACTGGCCGAACAGCTCGAAGGCCTCGCGCTTGTACTCTTGCTTTGGGTTCTTCTGAGCGTAGCCGCGCAGGTGGATGCCTTGGCGCAGGTAATCGAGCGCTGCGAGGTGCTCACGCCAGTGGCTGTCGATGGACTGCAGCAGCACCATGCGTTCGAACGGCGCAAATTGCTCTTTGCCCACGCGCTCCGACTTGGCGGCATAGGCTTCGTCAGCCAGCTTTTGCACGCGCTCGACCACATCGTTGTCATCCACGGCACTGGCATTGGCCAGCCATTGCACCAGGTCGACTTCCAGTTGCCATTCGTCTCGCAAGACCTTTTCCAGGCCGGGCAAGTCCCACTGCTCTTCGATGGACTGGGCCGGCACATAGGTGCGAACCACGTCTTCCAGGGCACCTTGGCGCAGGTTGTTGATGGACTCGGACACCTCGGTCGATTCCAAGATCTCGTTGCGCTGCTGGTAGATCACCTTGCGCTGGTCGTTGCTGACGTCGTCGTACTCCAGCAGCTGCTTGCGCATGTCGAAGTTGTGGCCTTCGACCTTGCGCTGCGCGCTCTCGATGCTGCGCGTGACCATGCCAGCTTCGATGGCCTCGCCTTCGGGCATCTTGAGGCGGTCCATGATGGCGCGCACGCGATCGCCCGCGAAGATGCGCATCAGTGGGTCATCGAGCGAGAGGTAAAAGCGCGAGGAGCCGGGGTCGCCCTGACGGCCCGCACGGCCGCGCAACTGGTTGTCGATGCGGCGTGACTCGTGGCGCTCGGTGGCGATGATGCGCAGGCCACCCAGCTCTTTGACCTGGGCGTTCAGGGCCTGTTGCTCGGCCTTCATGCCCGCGATCTTGGCTTCCTTGGCGGCATGGTCCAGGCTCTCGTCGGCTTCGACGGCCTGGATGTGCTTTTCGATGTTGCCGCCCAGCACGATGTCGGTGCCACGACCGGCCATGTTGGTGGCAATGGTGATCATGCCGGGGCGGCCAGCTTGGGCCACGATCTCGGCTTCACTGGCGTGCTGCTTGGCGTTGAGCACCTGGTGCGGCAGGCCTTCCTTTTGCAGCATGGTGGCCACCAGCTCGGAGTTCTCGATGCTGGTCGTACCCACCAGCACGGGCTG
>JBEANX010000210.1:0-17427 GCA_041165245.1 Pseudomonadota bacterium | reverse complement strand
CGCAACGCCACGCTGGTCGAGAGCCTCACGGGCATCGAGACCATCAAAAGCCAAGGCGCAGAAGGCGTCATCCAGGCCCGTTGGGAGCGCGCCAACCAATTCCTGGCCACCACCAATGTGAAGATGCGGGCGCTGTCGTCCACGGCGATGTACAGCACTTCCACCTTGACGCAACTGGTGTCAGTGGCCACGGTCATCATCGGTGTGTACCTGATCTCCGACAAGCAGCTCACCATGGGCGGCTTGATCGCCGTGAACATGCTGGCCGCGCGCGCCTTGGCCCCTGCCGGCCAGATCGTGGGCCTGTTGATGCAGTACCAAGGTGCGCGCACGGCCATGGAATCGCTCGAAGTGATCATGGCCAAGCCGGTCGAGCGCCCCGAGGGCCAGACCTACATCCAGCGCCGTGAACTCAAGGGCGAGATCGAATTCCGCCATGTGTCCTTCAACTACCCCAACCGCAAGGAAGCGGCGCTTGAGGACCTGAGCTTCAAGATCAAGCCGGGCGAGAAGGTTGCTTTGATCGGCAAGGTGGGCTCGGGCAAGAGCACCATCCAGCGCCTGATCCTGGGCCTGTACCAGCCCACCGCCGGTGCGATCCTGCTGGACGGCATCGACATGCGCCAGCTCGACCCTGCTGATGTGCGACGCAACCTGGGTTATGTCTCGCAAGACGTCACCTTGTTCTACGGCACCATGCGCGAGAACATCACCTTTGGCATGCCCCACGCCACCGACGACGCCATCCTGGCCGCCGCTGAAGTGGCCTCGATGACCGACTTTGTCTCGCGCCACCCGCAAGGCTTTGACATGGCGGTGGGCGAGCGAGGCGAGCTGCTCTCAGGCGGCCAGCGACAAAGCGTGGGCATCGCCCGCGCCGTGCTGCACAACGCGCCGCTGCTACTGCTCGATGAGCCGACCAGCGCGATGGACTTCTCCACCGAAGCGCAAGTCACCCAGCGCATGGCCGAGTTCACCAAGGGCAAGACGGTGGTGCTGGTCACGCACCGCACCTCCATGCTGGCCTTTGTGGACCGCATCATCGTGGTCGACCAAGGCAAGATCGTGGCCGACGGCCCCCGCGAATCCATCATGCAGGCACTGGCGGCTGGCCGCATTGCCCGCGCCGCGTGAGGAGCACCGACATGAAAACACTCGCAAAGACCGGCCTGGGCGTGATCGCCTTTCTGGAGGCGATTCGCAAGTTCATCTCGCCCGTCACCAATCGTTTGCTGGATGTGCTCACGGGGGAGCGAGTCACGGCGCAGAAGGCAGAAGCTGCCGGCATGGCCAGCTTCGAGGCCGAGGCCGACTCGGTCATGAGCACCCAGCACACCCACCACGCTCAGGGCCTGGTGCGTGCCGCCTTGTTCATCGTCGCAGCGCTGCTGCTCTGGGCCTCGCTCGCTCAGGTCGACGAAGTGACCAAGGGCGACGCCAAGGTGGTGCCGTCCAAGCAATTGCAGGTCATCCAGTCGTATGACGGCGGTGTGGTCACCGAAATTTTGGTCAAGGAAGGCCAGGTGGTCGAATCGGGCCAGGTGCTGCTCAAGGTCGACGAAACCCGCGCCACCTCGGGTGTGCGCGAAAGCAATGCCCAGACCTTCTCGCTCAAGGCCAAGCTGGCGCGCCTGAAAGCTTTGGCCGAAGGCACGAGCTTCCTGCCACCCGCGCCCGTGAACCCCGAAGACCAGAACGTGGTGGACCAGGAGCGCCAGCTCTATGAGTCACGCCGCTCGGAGCTGATGGCCCAGATCGGCATCAGCCAGCAGCAGCTGGCGCAACGTCAGCAAGAGCTCAGCGAAACGCGCTCCAAGCGCGAATCGGCCTCACGCACTTTGGAGCTCTCTCAACAAGAGCTCAGCAAAACGCGCCCGCTGCTGGCGACAGGTGCGGTCTCAGAGGTGGAAGTGCTGCGGCTGGAGCGCGATGTCAGCCGTTCGCGCGGTGATGTCGAACAAGCCAATGCCCAAAGCGCCCGCGTGCAAGCCGCTATCTCAGAGGCCACACGCAAGATCCAGGAGACCGAGCTGGCTTTCCGCAACGATGCGCGCAAGGAGTTGTCGGAAACGCTGGCTCGCCTGAACTCGCTGAACGAAGGCGCGGTGGCCTTGGTCGACAAAGTCAGCCGCTCGCAAGTGAAATCGCCCGTGCGTGGCCGCGTGCAGCGCCTGCTGGCCAACACGGTGGGCGGCGTGGTCGCCCCGGGCAAGGACATCGTCGAGATCGTGCCCCTGGACGATGCCCTGGTGCTCGAAGCCAAGGTGCAACCTCGCGACATCGCCTTCATCCACCCCGGGCAGCAAGCCACGGTGAAGTTCACCGCCTACGACTTCTCGGTCTATGGCGGCCTGGACGCCGTGGTCGAGAACATCAGCCCCGACACCCAGACCGACGAGCGCGGCCAGAACACCTACTACCTGGTGCGCGTCAAAACGCACCGTGCCAACTTCAACGAGAAGATGCCCATCATCCCCGGCATGACAGCCGAAGTGGATGTGCTCACTGGCAAGAAGACGGTGATGTCTTACCTGCTCAAACCGGTCCTCAAGGCCAAGGCTTACGCCCTGCGGGAGCGGTAAGGATCAGCGATCAGCCCTGCTTGACGGCCGGGCCCGTGACCCCATCGACACCGCAAGGCCACAAGGCTTGCAGATCTTCCGAATCAGACACGCCCTCGGCATAAACGGCCAGCCCCAGGCTGTGCAGCATGGTGGTGGTGCCGCTCACAAAAGCGCGGCGAGCCATGTCGTGTGCCACACCTTGCACCACGGCTGCGTCGAGCTTGACGTAATCCAGCCCAGCTTCAAACAGAAACTCGATGCGCGTGAGGCGCTCACCGGCATGCTCCAGGCCAATGCGCACACCCAAAGGCTTGAGTTGCTTGCACATCTCACGCACCAGCGCGAAATGCTCTACGGCGGCGGCCTCGGCCACCTCAAGCCACAATTTGCGCGCAGCCTCTGGAGAGGCCAGCAACTGGGCACGCAAGTTGGGCACGAAATTGCTGTCGGCCAAGGAGGCCGGCGACAGGTTGACACCTCGCTCACCGCCGTCTTGCATGATCTCGGCCAAGGCCGTGCTCACGGCCAGCACATCAAGCTGAGAAACCAAGCCGCAGCGCAAGGCCATGGGCAACCAGTGCGCAGCGCTTTCGAAAGGGCCGCCGCTGTCCAACTGCAAGCGCATGGGGCACTCGTGGTGCACCAGGTTTCCGGCAGGGTCCAGCAAGGGGAAACGCACGAGCAGCACGCGCTTTTGAGCCAGCACTTGGCTGAGTCGATCGCGCCATTGGTCTTGCCCCATCAAGGTCTTGGCGCCGGCCGAGACCTCGGTGAGCTCCACCGCAAAGCCTTGCCTGCTTTCCGCGCGGGCCAGGGCTGAATCAGCCGCAGCCAAGATCTGCCCCAACTCGACCCCACGGTGCCAACGTGCCGCGCCGATCACGGCCTGGGCATGCACACCCTCCTCAGCGAAGAGGCGCTTGAGGGTGTCGCCCATGTACTCAGGCTGAGGCAGAGGGACCAGGCCATCGCTCAGGCTCACGGCGAAATCCCCACCATTGAGGCGGCCCATCAGGGCGCCAGGGATGCCTTGCGTCACCTCGCGCATGCTTTGGCCCAAGCGTTTGAGCAGCAAATCGGTCTGCCGGTGGCCCAAGGCGCGGTTGATGCCGCCCAAGTCGGCCACACGGATCAACCAAAGTTCGCCACTTGTCGGGCCATCGTCGCTGGCCAGGGTGGTCTGCAACTGACCCATGAAGTGGCTGCGGTGAGACAGCCCCGTCAAGGCATCGCAATGGGCCTGCTGACGCAGAACCTCGACCTGCCCGGCTTGCTCGTCGAACAGGTTTTTCAAGCGCGTGACCACCATGTTCATGGCTTGGCTCAAGCGTGCCAGCTCAGGCACATTGGGCTCGTCCACGGTGATGAAGCGGCGCTCCATCAAAGCTTGGGCCTGATTGACCGTGGCATCCAGCGGCACACGGATGCGCCGCACACCGGCTGCGGCCACACCCCCAGCCAGTGCGCCCAACAAGGCCAGCCAGGAAGCTGTCTTGAGGCTGCCTTGCCAGAGCTGATCATGGGCGAAGCTCGATTGGCTGATCACCTCGACCGAACCCAGGGCTCGCCAGCCATCGGTCACCTGGGCCAAACCGGGCTCAGACTGGATCGGCAGCAACTGAACGAACCAAGCCGGCGCACGCACGGCAGCAGCGGCATTGCCCGCTTCGTGGCTGAACATCACCTTGCCGGCGGAATCTTTCAGGCGGATCGCTTGGTAAAAGCCCGTGTCGAATTGCGCCGACACGGCCAGGTCCATCAGGGCCAGATCGCCCTTTTGTTGGGAAAGGCTCAGCGCGAGCGACTGCGCGTTGTCAGCATTCTTCAGGCGCAACTGTGTTTCCAGATAGCCACGGGACGAAGCCATCCACACCGCAAAGCTGCCCACAAAGGCCATGAACAGCGTCACGGCCAGCAACAGCCAGATCTGACGAATCAGGGACATGCCGCCCCCAAGCTTTGCGCACTGCGCATCGACGTGCTTGCCTGCATGGCCTCTACCACCATCCTTCTGACTTGGCTTTGCTCAAGACCTCTCTCCAGCGCGACAAGCGGGCCGTGGGGTCTCCGGCCGAGGCCGAGCCCACACCTTGCCACAGCCCTTCGGCGTTGAAGCTGAAAACCGGCGCCAAGTCTGGCCGGCGTGAGGCGAGTCGGATGTCTGTGATCAAGTTGTCCAGGATCCAGGGTTCTGCATTGGGTTCAGGGTAGTAAGCCAGCACCATGTGGGCCTGAATGGCCCCGCCGGTTTGTGCCCTGACATAGACCATTCTCATCTTCGCAGGAGACAGGCCCATCGCAATCAAGGAAAAATACTTGGCAATGGCATAGTCTTCGCAATCTCCCGAGCCGCGATGGAGCAGTTCCATGGGGCTCGCCCAGTAATCGATGACGCCCCAGTTGTCCATGTCCTCCCGGTATTGGATCTGCCGGTTGAAGAATTGGTTGATCGATTTGACCTTCTCCAGCTCCTCCGGATTGACCTGCTCCATCTCGCGGATCAAGG
The DNA here is from genome assembly GCA_041165245.1 of Pseudomonadota bacterium. Classification (GTDB taxonomy): domain Bacteria; phylum Pseudomonadota; class Gammaproteobacteria; order Burkholderiales; family Burkholderiaceae_C; genus Aquabacterium. Next base: position 12,357 of record JBEANX010000210.1, on the reverse strand, counting down.
CTTGCGTTCGCTGAACAGCCCCCGGGCTCATTTTTTGCGCGCTCAGCAACAAGCGTGCACTGTCGAATGCGTTGCAGGGCAGCAACGCCATCCACAACAACACGCACAAAGCGCCTAAGCCGAAATGGCGAGCCCAGCCAGCCCCCAACCCCTTGGTTGCAGGTGTGTGTTCGTCCACAGGAAACGCACGGAAACGGGGCATGTAAGCTCGGGAGTCGTCTCGTTGTTTCGGCCTGCACCCCTGAAACTTGATCAATCGCCGCTCAACTCACTCAAGCAAGTGGGGAAGATTCCGTTAACACGACGTAAGCGTGGCCGCCCGTGCCACTAAACTCGGCGGCTAAGCGACCGAAAAGCCACAGCCTGAAAAACCAGCGTGGCGTTTATCGTGCCCTGATCTGCCATCCAGTCCACCGGAGGACCTCTCTGTGAATTCATCGCTCATCCGCCTGACATTGACGGCCACGGCCATTGCAGCCCTGTCCATGTCTGCCCACGCTCAGTTGTCGGGCATGGCTGCCTCTGCTCAGAAAGCCATCTCCAACAACCCAGAAGTGACGGCCCGCTACAACGCCTTGCGCGCTGCAGCCAATGAGGTGGATGTGGCGCGTGGCGGCTTTCTGCCCCAGGTGAACCTGGCAGGCAGCGTTGGTCGTGAGAGCCGCAGCATCCGCAACCGCACGCCTGAAAGTGATTCGCTCACCCGCAACGGCGTCGCGCTCAGCATCAACCAAGTGTTGTGGGATGGCTTGGCCACCCGCAAGGAAGTCGACCGCCTGGGCCATGCCCGCCTGACGCGCTATTTCGAATTCCTCAGCACCTCCGAAGACACGGCCCTGGAGGCCAGCCGCGCCTACATCGACGTGCAGCGCTACCGCAAGCTGGTCACACTGGCTGAAGAAAACTACGTTCAACACAAATATGCGTTTGACCAACTGCAGAGCAAGGTCAAGGCGGGCGTGGGCCGTGGGGTTGACTCTGAACAGGCCAATGCACGTTTGGCCCTGGCCGAATCGAACCTGACCACTGAAGTAGCCAACCTGCATGACGTGTCGGCACGCTACTTGCGCGTGGTCGGTGAGGCCCCGGAGACCACACAAACGTCACCCAAAGATGTGCTGAGCAAGAACCTGGTCAAGACCAATGCCGAGGCGGTCACCCAAGCCCTGGCACGCAATGCCGCCATCTATGCCGCCGTTGAAAACGTGCGTGCCGTTGAATCGCAAGCCGAGGGCCGCGACAGCCCCTTTCAGCCCAAGGTCGAGGCACGAGCCCGCACAGGCGCTGGCAAGAACTTTGACGGAGTCTCTGGCCAACGCCGTGACACCACGGCCGAAGTGGTGCTGAACTGGAACCTCTACAACGGCGGCTCTGACCGTGCGCGCGTTCGCCAATATGCCGACCTGGTCAACCAGGCGCAAGACCTGCGCGACAAGGCCTGCCGCGATGTTCGCCAGACCTCGGCCATTGCCCAAAACGACATCACCAAGCTGCGCGACCAACTCGTGGCCCTGGAGCGCAATGCCCTGGCCATCGAAAAAGCACGTGACGCCTACCGCCAGCAGTTCGACATCGGCCAGCGCTCGCTGCTGGACCTGCTGAACGCTGAAAACGAGCTCTACACCGCCAAGCGCACGCTGGCCAACGCCGAGCACGACCTGCTGCTGGCCCAGGCACGCACCCACGCTGCGGTGAACACCCTGGTGCCCACACTGGGCTTGACCCGCACCGACGATGGCTCCGCTGACTTGGCAGCCAACTGGCAAGCTGCCGAGGACGCGGCTCAGCGCTGCCCCACCACGGCCATTCAAGTGGCAGGCACCAGCAAGGAAGAGCTGGACGCTCGCGCCAGCAAAATGGCCGTGCCAGCGAAGGCAGCACCGGTGGCCGCCGCCGCTGTGCAACCCAATGCCACCCCTGCGAACGTGCAGACGGTGGAACAGCGCTTGCGCGACTGGGTGGCCACCTGGATGGCCAAGGACGTGGACAAGTACTTCACCTTCTACGCCAAGGAGTTCGCACCCGCCCGCTACACCTCGGCCAAGTGGATCTCCGAGCGCCGCCGCCTGGTGGGCAAGCAAGGTCCGATCGACATCAAGGTCACCGATGTGAAGGCCGCGGCAGAAGGCCCTTATGTGGTCACCTCCTTCAAGCAGGTCTACAACTCCGAGAACTTCAAGGACAGCACACCCAAGACCTTGACTTGGCGTCTGGTCAATGGCCAATGGATCATCTTCAAGGAAAGCAACCGCTGATCGCTGGTTTGCCCTGCCCTTTCAAAGCGCCCTTCGGGGCGCTTTTTTCATGGCTTGGCGAAAGCGGGCAACAAGCACCTTCTTGCCCTGCATGTGTGGGGTCCGGGCCACTGGCGCACAAACACGCCGCCCGCTACATTGGTGTGCATGAACACCTTCCGCGACGCTTCGGTTGGCGTGTGGTGCCTGAGTTGGCACCCTTGGAGCGACGACGTGTGTTTCGAGCCCCTGAGCAGCGTGCTGGCCAACAACAAGGTGGCCTTTCATGGGCAGCAAAAGGCCGTGCTGGCTTTGCTGGGGCACCACCCCCAGGACATGATGGCGCTATCGGACGAAGCGCAAAGCGAGCACCACGGTCTGCGTGTCGAAGCCGCTTGTGCAAGCTTTCGCGATTGCTACAGCCTGGGGCTGATGCCAACGAGCTTTCCGCTCAGTGTGGAGAGCGCCGAGCGTTGGCGTTGGCTGGTCGAGGGCTGAAGCGCCCTCGAATCATGCCGCGATGCTGGACAAATCCCACCTGGGCTTGACGTCGAACGCGGGCTCGGTCTGCAACTGCGCCTGCCCTGCTTGCAAGCGCATGGCCGCAGCCAGGGCGATCATGGCGCCGTTGTCGGTGCACAAGTGCATCTCGGGGTAGTGAACGCGAATGCCACGGCGGGCGCAGGCCTTGTCGAGTTGCTCGCGCAACAAACGATTGGCCCCCACACCCCCGGCCACCACCACCCGCTTGAGGCCGGTTTGCTTGAGCGCTGCCAGCGATTTTTTGACCAGCACCTCCACAATGGCCGCTTGTGTGGATGCCGCCAGGTCCACCAGCCATGGCTGGGTCTCGGGCGAAGCCAGGCGCTCTGCCTGATCCAGCAGGCCTTGGCGAACCAGGTGTGTGCGAACCGCTGTTTTCAAGCCTGCGAACGAGAAATCCAGGTTGCCGCTGTGCAGCATGGGGCGCGGCAGTTCAAAAGCATCGGCTCGGCCCCCGGTGGCCATGCGTGCCAGGTGCGGGCCGCCCGGGTATGGCAAGCCCATGAGCTTGGCGGATTTGTCAAAGGCCTCGCCAGCAGCGTCGTCCACGGTCTCGCCCAGCATCTCGTAGCGCCCCACGCCATCGACCCGCATCAATTGGGTGTGGCCACCAGACACCAGCAAGGCCACAAAGGGAAACTCGGGCGGATCGGCCGACAAAAAAGGCGACAGCAGGTGCCCTTCCAGGTGGTGTACGCCCAGCAAAGGCTTGTTCAAGGCCGCACCCAGCGCACATGCCACGCCTGCGCCCACCAGCAAGGCTCCGGCCAGGCCCGGCCCACGGGTGTACGCAATCAGGTCGACATCAGACATGGCATGCCCAGCCTCGCTGAGCACCTGGCGAGCCAAGGGCACCACGCGGCGGATGTGATCTCGCGAGGCCAGCTCTGGCACCACGCCACCGTAGGCTTGGTGCATGTCGATCTGACTGTGTAGCGCATGGGCCAGCAACACAGGAACCCCCTGGGCCGGCAAAGCCACCAGGGCCACCCCCGTTTCATCACATGAAGACTCAACGCCCAAGATGAGTTGGGTGGCGCCCACAGGTGGGGCGAACAAGGCGCTTGTCTCAGGGGAATGGGGTGTTTCTGACATGCCGACAGTTTAGGGCCGGCTCACTTGTTGCATGATCCGCCCCATGCATGTGCACGCGCAAAAACTCCGCCTGGTGATCGTCCTGCCGGTGCCTTTGTCTGTCGAACCCGACGACGACGAGGTGGCCGAGGTCGAGCGCTCACGCATCTTGCGCCTGGCCTTGCTGGAAGCGGGCTACAACGTCGTGGCGACCCTGCCGGGCGATGCCTTCTTGCCGCGCCGCATTGCAGAGATCCAGCCCGACATGATCGTGGTCGATGCCGAATCCCAGGGACGCGACATCCTGGAGCATGTGGTGCTGGCCACGCGTGATGAACGCCGCCCCATCGTCATGTTTTCAGACGACAGCGACGACGCCCATGTGCGCAAGGCCATTGCCGCAGGCGTCAGCGCCTATGTGGCAGCGGGCACACCCACGGCCCACATCAAACCCGTGATCGACGTGGCGCTGGCCCGATTCGAGCACGAGGAAGGCCTGCGCCGTGAGCTGGCAGATGCCCGTCACCAACTGGAAGAGCGAAAGGTGGTCGACCGGGCCAAGGGGCTCTTGATGAGCCGCCAAGGCCTGAGTGAGCCCGAAGCCTACGCGCGGCTGCGCAAGGCGGCCATGGACAAAGGCATCAAAGTCGCCGAGGTCGCTCAACGCCTCATGGATGCCGCCGACCTACTGGGCTGACCCCAGGGAGGCAAAGTCGCACCACAACAGCGCAAAAGACCTGGCACACCGTTTGCATGGTTACAGCTAAGCAAAGTCAACGGCGACTTTGCGTGTCTTGGGTGCCCTTTGATGGGCCCTGAGCTTCCGACAAAGGTGTCATCGATTTGTTGTCCGCGCTTGGCGTGCGACGGCCCTTCGACGACACCTTTTTTGTTTTACGCAAACAGGAACGCTTGCACCATGAACTCGCAGGATCTGAAAATGACCCGCCGCACCATCTTGAAGACCGCTGCTGCCGCTGGCGCCGTCGGTGTCGTGCCGGGCTTGCAATCGGCCGTCTGGGCCGCCGGCTCGGACAAGCCTGAGCTGGAAGAAGTCAAGATCGGCTTCATCCCCCTGACGGACTGCGCATCCGTGGTGATGGCGTCTGTGCTGGGCTTCGACAAGAAGTACGGCGTCAAGATCGTGCCTTCCAAGGAAGCATCCTGGGCAGGTGTGCGCGACAAGCTGGTGAACGGCGACCTGCACATGGCGCACGTGCTTTACGGCCTGATTTACGGCGTGCAGATGGGCGTTGGCGGCCCCAAGAAGGACATGGCTGTCCTGATGAGCATCAACAACAACGGCCAGGCCATCACCCTGAGCAAGAAGCTGGCTGACAAGGGTGCGGTCGACGGTGCAAGCCTCGCCAAGCTGATGGCGGCTGAAAAGCGCGAATACACCTTTGCTGGCACCTTCCCCACTGGCACCCACGCCATGTGGTTGAACTACTGGCTGGCCGCTTCTGGCATCAACCCCTTGCAAGACGCGAAGGTCATCACCGTGCCGCCACCCCAGATGGTGGCCAACATGCGCGTGGGCAACATGGACGGCTTCTGCGTGGGCGAGCCTTGGGGCCACCGCGCCATCATGGACGGCATCGGCATCACCGCCACCACCACGCAGGACATCTGGAAAGACCACCCTGAAAAGGTGCTGGGCACGACCGACGAGTTCACCAAGAAGTACCCCAACACCACGCGCGCCGTGATGATGGCCGTGCTGGAAGCCAGCCAGTGGATCGACGCTGGCCTGCAAAACAAGCTGAAGATGGCCGAGACCATCGCCGCCAAGTCCTACGTGAACACCGGCGTGGACGCCATCAACCAGCGCATCCTGGGCCGCTACCAGAATGGCCTGGGCAAGACCTGGGACGACCCCAACCACATGAAGTTCTTCAATGGTGGTGCGGTGAACTTCCCCTACCTGTCGGACGGCATGTGGTTCCTCACGCAGCACAAGCGCTGGGGCTTGCTCAAGGATCACCCTGACTACCTGGCTGTGGCCAAGCAGGTCAACAAGATCGACATCTACAAAGAAGCGGCCGGCGCACTGAAGATCAGCATCCCCAAGGATGTGATGCGCACCAGCAAGCTCATGGACGGCGTGGTCTGGGACGGCAAAGATCCCAAAAAATACGCCGAGAGCTTCAAGATCAAAGCCTGACCACCCGGTCAAGCATTGAGTTTCGGGCCACCAGAGCCCCCGCTGAGACCTCGCCCATGGGGTGCCCAAGATGGCACCGGACCAAGCCCCCACCAGGGCTCGGACCCAGGGCACCCGTTCGTGGGTGACCCCATCGGCCCTTTTTTCACAGGAGCCCCGCCATGGTCAGTGCCGTCTTTCACAGCCCCCTCGATGCGAGCCATGAGCTCAAGGCATCTCAGCAAAACGCCTCCAACGCAGCACCTCACATGACTTCTGCCACTGCCACCGCCCCGGCTGCCACCACCAGCACGGCGCCCGCCAAAGCACCCGCCAAAGCGCCTTTTGACTGGGCAGGCCTGGCCTTCAAGGTACTCTCACCCGTTGCCGGCCTGGGCATCCTGATCGGCATCTGGGCGCTGCTCACCATCAAGGGCGATGGCGCCTTCCCCACGCCGGGCATGACCTGGGACGCCGCCGTCAAGCTCTTCGCACACCCGTTCTACAGCAATGGCCCCAACGACCAGGGCATTGGCTGGAACATCCTGTTCTCGCTCAAACGCGTGGCCATGGGCTTTGGCCTGGCCGCGTTGGTGGGCATCCCCATGGGTTTCATCATTGGCCGCTTCAAGGTGATCAATGCGATGCTCAACCCCATCATCAGCCTGCTGCGCCCCGTCTCGCCCCTGGCATGGTTGCCCATTGGCCTGCTGGTGTTCAAGTCGGCTGACCCAGCTGCCATCTGGACGATCTTCATCTGCTCGATCTGGCCCATGATCATCAACACCGCCGTGGGCGTTCAACGTGTGCCTGAGGATTACCTCAACGTGGCCAAGGTGCTGAAACTGTCCGAGTGGAAGATCGTCACCAAGATCCTCTTCCCTTCCGTGCTGCCTTACATGCTGACGGGTGTGCGCCTCTCGGTGGGCACGGCCTGGCTGGTGATCGTCGCAGCTGAAATGCTGACTGGCGGCGTGGGCATCGGCTTTTGGGTCTGGGACGAGTGGAACAACCTGAACGTGCAGCACATCATCATCGCCATCTTCGTGATCGGCATCGTGGGCCTGCTGCTTGAAAACGCACTGGTCGCTGTGGCCAAGCGCTTCAGCTTCGAATGACCCCCAACTCGCGCACCGGAGAAACGACATGAGCCACTTCATCGACATCGAAAACGCCGAGATGGTCTTCCACACCAAGAAGGGTCAGTTCCATGCCCTTCGCGAGATCAACTTGGGCATCGACAAGGGCGAGTTCATCGCACTGATCGGCCACTCGGGCTGCGGCAAATCCACCCTGCTGAACCTGATCGCTGGCCTGCTCACACCCACCGGCGGCGGCTTGATCTGCGACAACAAGGAAATCGCAGCACCCGGCCCCGAGCGCGCCGTGGTCTTCCAGAACCACTCGCTGCTGCCTTGGCTGACTTGCTTCCAGAACGTTTACTTGGGCGTCGAGCGCGTCTTTGGCGGCAAGGAAGGCAAAGAGCAGCTTAAGAAGCGCACGCAAGAGGCCTTGGACTTGGTCGGCATGAGCCACGCCACGCTCAAGCGCCCCAACGAGATCTCAGGCGGCATGAAGCAGCGTGTGGGCATTGCCCGCGCCCTGGCCATGGAGCCCAAGGTTCTGTTGATGGACGAGCCCTTCGGCGCGCTGGACGCCCTCACCCGCGCCCACCTGCAAGACGAGCTGCTCAAAATCGTGGCCCGCACCAAGAGCACCGTGGTGATGGTGACGCACGATGTGGACGAGGCCGTTCTGCTGTCCGACCGCATCGTGATGATGACCAACGGCCCGGCCGCCACCATTGGCGAAGTGTTGAGCGTGCCCCTGGCCCGCCCGCGCAACCGCGTCGAGCTGGCCGAAGACCCGACCTACATCCACTGCCGCAAGGCCGTGCTGGATTTCCTGTACACCCGCCACGGTGTGGCCCACAAGGCTGCGGCTTGAGTTTTCAGAACCCTCGCCCCTGCGCAGGCAAACCTGGCACAGCGTTTGCTAAACAGGTATCGGGACACGGTGATCGCCAGAGCACTGTGGTCCTCCTCAGCGGGGGTCGGTGAGTCCGCGAAAACTCCACGGACCTCTTTAACGCCCCAAGGTGTCATGCCTTGGGGCGCTTTTTTTGCCTGAACGGCCTCTGAGGCCTCCTGCGCACTCAGGCTTTGCTGGGTGGCGTCCAGAAGCCTCGTTGCGAGAGCACCAGGAAGATCAGGCCAGCACCAATCATGGGCACGCACAACCACTGGCCCATGCTCATGATCAGTGCGAGCAAGCCCAGGAAGCTGTCGGGCTCGCGGAAGTACTCGGCGATGAAGCGGAAGCTGCCATATCCGATCAGGAACCAGCTGGCCACGGCGCCCAAAGGGCGGGGCTTGCGGCCGTACCACCAGAGAAGCAGGAACAAGGTCACGCCTTCAAGACCGAACTGGTAAAGCTGCGAAGGGTGGCGAGGCAAGTCACCCGCGCCACGAAACACCATGCCCCAGGGCAAGGAAGGGTCGGCCACACGGCCCCACAGCTCCCCATTGATGAAGTTGCCAATGCGGCCAGCGGCCAAGCCCACAGGCACGCAAGGCGCCACCAAGTCGGCCACTTCGAAGAAGTGGCGGCGGGTCTTCCAGGCGAACCAAGCCATGGCGGTGATCACGCCCAGCAAGCCGCCATGAAAAGCCATGCCGCCTTGCCACACGGCCGGGATCTCCGCAGGGTGGCTGAAGTAGTACGTTGGCTTGTAAAACAGCACATAGCCCAGGCGGCCGCCCAGCACCACGCCGAGCACGCCCGCAAAGAGCATGTCCTCGATCTCGATGCGCTGCCAGCCAGGTGCAAAAGGTGGCTTCAAGGCGCGGCGTGTGGCCAGCAGGTAAAACATGCCAAAGGCGGCCAGGTAGGTCAGGCCATACCAGTGCACCTGCAGGAAGCCCAAGTCCAGGGCGATGGGGTTGATTTGGGGGTGGATCAGCATGGGCCGAACGATAGCGCATGTGGCCATCCACACCCGGAAGCCATGGGTAAAAAGAGGGCGTGGCTGATAGCATCTAAAGCATGAACCCAAGCACCATCGAGGTGGTCGGCGCGGCGCTGTTTGGCCTGGCCCTGATCCACACTTTTTCTACCAAGTTCTTCGAAAACCTGGCCCACACCCGCCCCGCTCATGCAGGCTTGTGGCACTTGATGGGTGAGGTCGAGGTGGTGTTTGGCTTTTGGGCCCTGGTGCTGGTGCTCTGTATGTTCGGCCTGGAAGGCAAAAAGGCCGCGACCCACTACCTGGACACGCGCAACTTCACCGAGCCCCTGTTTGTGTTTGCCATCATGGTGGCGGCGGCCAGCAAACCAGTCATTCAGATGGCCGGGCAACTCACCCGTGCCCTCACCCGCCTGATCCCCTTGCCGGGGCATTTGGCTTCGACCTTCGTGCTGCTGTCGGCCGTGCCGCTGATGGGCTCCTTCATCACTGAGCCGGCCGCCATGACCCTGGCCGCCATGCTCTTGCGTGATGGCATCTACGGCCAGGCCATCAGCACGCGCTTGAAATACGCCGTGCTGGGCGTCTTGTTTGTGAACGTGTCCATCGGGGGCACCCTCACGCCTTATGCCGCGCCTCCTGTGCTGATGGTGGCCACCACCTGGGGGTGGGACTTGGCCCACATGTTCTTCCATTTCGGGGACAAAGCCGCGCTGGCCGTTGTCATCAACGCGGCCGCAGTGGTGGCCTTGTTCGCCAAGGAACTCAAAGGCCTGCCGCCCTCCACCCAGAAGGCCGAAGCCATGCCTCCAACGCTGGTGATGGCCATCCACCTTCTCTTTCTGGCGGGCATCGTGGTGTTCGCCCACCACCCCGCGGTGTTCATGGGCCTGTTCCTGTTCTTTCTGGGCTTCACCAGTGCCTACGAGCGCTACCAGTCGCCCCTGATCTTGCGCGAAGGCCTGCTGGTGGCCTTCTTCCTGGCTGGGCTGGTGGTGCTCGGTGGCCAGCAACAATGGTGGCTGGAGCCCCTGCTGCTGAGCATGAATGCCGATGCGGTGTTCTACGGCGCCACGGCGCTCACAGCCATCACCGACAACGCCGCCCTGACCTACCTGGGCTCACTGGTGCCAGGTTTGTCTGACGAATTCAAATATGCGCTGGTGGCAGGCGCCGTGACGGGTGGCGGCCTGACCATCATCGCCAATGCGCCCAACCCCGCGGGCGCTTCCATCCTCAAGGGCAAGTTTGAAGACGAGACGATTGGCGCTGGCGGGCTGTTCCTGGCGGCGCTGGGGCCTACGCTGGTTGCCTTGCTCTGCTTCAAGCTGCTCTGAGGCGGCACTTTCTGTCGCAAGCTTCGAGTGACCTACCAGGAACGCACATGAAAAAGGGGCTCTGCAGAGCCCCTTTTTTGTTGACCGAGCGCCAAAGCGCTCACGTTCCAGACGGTCTCAACGCTTGATCTGGCTGAGGTCTCGCACCGCGCCGGTGTCAGCCGAGGTGGTCAGCAGCGCATAAGCCTGCAAGGCGGCCGACACATAACGCTGGCGGTTGACAGGCTTCCAGGCGTCAGCACCCTTGGCCTCCATGGCCGCACGGCGTGCTGCCAGGGCTTCTGGGCTGATGGCCAGGTTGATCGAACGGTTGGGGATGTCGATCTCGATGGTGTCGCCGTCTTCGACCAAGGCAATGGCGCCGCCTTGTGCCGCCTCAGGCGAGGCGTGGCCAATCGACAGACCCGAGGTGCCGCCCGAGAAGCGACCGTCGGTCAGCAAGGCGCATTCCTTGCCCAGGCCGCGGCTCTTCAGGTAGGACGTGGGGTAGAGCATTTCCTGCATGCCAGGACCACCCTTGGGGCCTTCATAGCGGATGATGACAACGTCACCAGCCTGCACCACTTCGCCCAAGATGCCTTCCACCGCATCGTCCTGGCTTTCGAACACGCGAGCCTTGCCAGTGAACTTCCAGATCGATTCGTCGACACCGGCTGTCTTGACGATGCAACCCTTTTCGGCGATGTTGCCGTAAAGAACAGCCAGGCCGCCGTCTTTGGTGAAGGCATGCTCGGTGCTGCGGATCACACCCTTGGCGCGGTCCAGGTCGAGCTTCTTCCAGCGGCTGTCTTGCGAGAAGGCCACTTGCGTGGGGATGCCGCCGGGCGCTGCCTTGTAGAAGGTGTGCACGGCTTCGTCCTTGGAGACAGTCACGTCCCACTGGGCAATGGCGTCCGCCATGGTCTTGCTGTGCACGGTGGGCACATCGGTGTGCAACAGGCCGCCGCGGGCCAGTTCGCCCAGGATGGACATGATGCCGCCGGCGCGGTGGACGTCTTCAATGTGAACATCCGGCACGGCTGGGGCGACTTTGCTCAGGCAAGGCACCTTGCGCGACATGCGGTCGATGTCGGCCATGGTGAAGGGCAATTCGGCCTCACGGGCAGCGGCAAGCAGGTGCAGCACAGTGTTGGTAGATCCACCCATGGCCACGTCCAGCGCCACAGCGTTTTCGAAGGCCTGGAAATTGGCGATGTTGCGCGGCAAGGCCGAGGCATCGTCCTCCTCGTAATAACGCTTGGCCAGCGCCACGACAGTGCGGCCAGCCTCGCGGAACAGCCTTTCGCGGTCAGCATGGGTGGCCAGGACGGTGCCGTTACCGGGCAGCGACAAGCCCAGCGCTTCGGTCAGGCAGTTCATCGAGTTGGCGGTGAACATGCCCGAGCACGAACCACAGGTCGGGCAGGCCGAGCGCTCGATTTGCGCGACCTCTTCGTCAGAACAGTTCTTGTCAGCCGCCTTGACCATGGCATCGACCAGGTCCAACGAGATGACCTTGCCTTCGATCTTGGCCTTGCCCGCTTCCATGGGCCCGCCAGAGACGAAGACCACGGGGATGTTCAGGCGCAGTGCGGCCATGAGCATGCCGGGGGTGATCTTGTCGCAGTTGGAAATGCACACCAGCGCGTCGGCCGTGTGGGCGTTGACCATGTACTCCACGCTGTCGGCGATCAGATCACGCGAGGGCAGCGAATAGAGCATGCCGCCATGGCCCATGGCGATGCCGTCGTCCACCGCGATGGTGTTGAATTCTTTGGCCACACCGCCTGCGGCTTCGATTTCACGGGCCACCAGCTGGCCCAGGTCCTTCAGGTGAACGTGGCCAGGCACGAACTGCGTGAAGCTGTTGGCGATGGCGATGATGGGTTTTTCGAAGTCGCCGTCCTTCATGCCTGTGGCGCGCCACAGGGCGCGAGCACCCGCCATGTTGCGGCCGGCGGTGGAAGTGCGGGAACGGTACTGAGGCATGAGAGGGCTCCGAGGGGGCTGCTTCGACTGAAAGAGGCAAGATTTTACCGCCCCAGCCCCACCCGGTGTGCGGCAGTGCTTCTCAACGTTTTT
>JBEANX010000209.1:0-2791 GCA_041165245.1 Pseudomonadota bacterium | reverse complement strand
CTCAGGTGGATTCCCGCATTCGCGGGAATGACGAGAAAATGGTGCGCTACGTAACATCAGCCTGAATCCGTGAGCCGAAACCTCACTCGCCCAAGATTCACTTGAGTTTCCCGTTGAGATTCGATTTTGTTTTGAATTTTGCCTGCCGCCATGCCTGAAGTCTCTCAAACCACACGAAGCGTGCACCCTGCGCAAGCAGTTGTGGCGTGCGAGGGCAATTTTTGGACGTGACTGTGCTGGCACGCCTGTGCCGCGATATGGTTTTGCAATGGCGCTGGGCCCTTCGAAGCCCTCAAGCTTTGCGCTAAGCGGTGCTGGTTTTGTGCTCAGGCGTGAGCTGGCGGTACAGCCGCTCAAACACGCCGTGAGCACTGTCGTTGGCACCGAGCCCCAATACCCAGCGCCCCGCATGCTTGATCATCCGCCCAGCCTTGAACATGAGCTCTTGCATCACCGTCTTCATGCGCCTTCTCTTGGCCGCATGACGCACCGGCGCATCTTTACCTATGAGCGCGTTTTGTCCGATCAGGCGCAGGATGTTCATCGCCACCGCCGCCAGTGCGCAGACCAAGTAGTTGGTGTCAAACTTGCCGCTGGGCAGCCGCTCCAAGTCCATGTCGGTCTTGAACTCGGAATGAAACTGCTCATGCGTAGCGTGGTTTTTGTACAGATCAATGACCTCTTGCGTCGTGAACCTGTCGGGCAGTGTCGTCGTCCAGCCCTCCAGTTCGTAGGCGGGCAACAGCAGGGGGTTGCCGTGTTTGTCGATGGTGCGCTCGGTCAGCCGCAACACGCGCCGGGCGGGGTTGGATGCAGTGCCCACGCCTTCAAGCTCAAGCGTTTGTGTCCACAGGCACATGCGCTTGCCTTCTCGCAGATGGCACCACAGGGTTTGGGCGTCAGCCACCTTTTGCGCCGCAATGGCCTCCACAGGTGCGCTGCGCGGGTTCCACTTGATGATCAATGCAATCTCTCGCGACAAGGCCTGCGCTTGTTTGCTGACCGCTTGCATGACCTTCACAGAACACAGGCCCGAGTCGGCACGAAACAACAGCGGCAACGGGGTCAACTTCGCCGCCATAGGCAAGACCCGCTCCAAGTTCAGCTCGGTCTCCAGCGCCGAATGCTGTACGCCAGGGCGCAAAGCCAGCTCCAGGCAGTAACCCAAAGAGCCCAAATAGGTGGCGCTGGGGGTGAAGCCGTCCACGCCTTGGTAGGTGCGACCAACGGCTTCTTTTTGAGTGCCCGAGTTGTTCATCACAAACGTGTCCCAGTCCACGGCCATGTAGCCGCAGGGCAAGGCACCAAAGTCCACCGGGCCGCTCGCGTATTTGGCCGACAGCAGGGCCAGGTTAAATTCGCCAGCAAACTCAAACCACGAGGCCGCATGGGTGTCCATGCGCTGGCGCAAGGTCGAGCAAGAGGGCACTGTGCCCACCTCGAGCGCGCGGGTGAAGAAGTCATCACCTCGAAATTCTTCAATGGCATCGAAGTCGTTCTTGCCTTGCACCAGCAAGCCCAGATAGGACTTCAAAATATCGCTGTTGGCGATACCACCGACACCGACTGGGAATTTGTGGTCAACCCGAGCGCTGATTCCTATGCGTTTCATGTACTGCCCAACCAAGGCCAATCCAGCATTGGAGGTGAGGTCGTAGGGCAGTTTTTTGATAATAAAGTCGGTCATGTTCGGGTTCACCTTCTGGGTAACGGTGTCCGGCAAATTTCAAATGTATTTCTCCAAGATGGGTGCTAGCTGGCGTTTATAGAGCGAAGGTTCGTGCGTACAAGCAAAGCAGTTTTTCAAGAAGCGCCAAATTTGTCTGGGTATTTGAGAGAGCTGATGCCATGATGTGCGCAAGCTGACAGCGATGGTTGATTTTTGGTGTTCGGCTTGTTTGGCCTGATGCTTGTGCGCTTGGGTTTTGCTTGTGCAAAAGCCTAAGACATGGGCGTGTTGATGCAGGAAAACGGTCGTCAAAATGACCGTGACCATGGCCATCAAAATTTGTTGCTCAATGGCGATAGAGCTTTTACCCCAAGCTTTGGCATTGGGCAGGCTGTTTTTAATACAGTCGTAGTATTTTTCTTTGTCCCAGCGGCGATGGTACAAGAAAGCGGCCTCACCTGCAGGCAACTTTAAATCGTTGGTGATGTACTGATAAAGCTCGCCATTGGGGGCGCGAAATTCGATCAAACGCCAAGGATATTGAGAGCACTTAAGCTGGACTTGCTGATCTGAGAGCACCCCCTGGTTCATCGTTGTGTCAGGCACTGGGTTGTTGTGGGTGATGGCGTAAATCATGGTTGATTTGAGTCGTGTGATGACGGTGCTGGCATATTTTTTCAAACGTTGATCCCAAAACGAGCCGTCGATGTAGGCGCGATCGACCACATGAATGGCTCGTTTGGTGTTCAATGGACTGAGGTCGATCTCACAAGATTGTTTAAGCACGCGCATTTCGCCCATGGATTGGGTTTGTACGGTGGCACTCAAAGGGATGCCTGCACGTATATCAAAGTGGGACAACACCATGTGGCCTTTTTGATTGTCGGTGCCGCCGCTGCCTTGATACTGCGGTTGGTAATGCGCCGACTCACCAAGGTAGGTCGCATCAGTTGCAATCACGGCTCTATTGCCCAAACTCGATTGAAGGTGAGCCAGGCGATCTGGCAAGATGCTTTGGGCGTGGGCTGTCAATTTTGCACTGGCTTGGCGCAACACGGCGCAACGCTTGGGCGAGCTCAGCGCATCAGACCATGTAGACCGTGCGATGGGGGGTGTGATTTG
>JBEANX010000208.1:0-4525 GCA_041165245.1 Pseudomonadota bacterium | reverse complement strand
AAGCCACCGTAGAGGTCTTCGTCAACATCCACCGCGGAGGCCGGTTTGGCCTCTCGCTCATAGACCTCCAGCCACAAACCCGTGAGCTTCTGAGCTTGCGGCGCCAGCCACTCGGCGTGCTTCATGGCCAGCTCCATGTCGATGGACCAGCGCTGCGCCACAGCCGGCGTGATCGTCTTGAGGTTGCCGATCACCACAGGTGATTTGTTGATGTGGATGGTCTTGATGGGCAGGCGGGTGACGCCTTCGGGCAGGTCGTCCGTCTTGCTGAACATGCGCTGGCGCACGGTGGCCGCATCGAGCTTGAACAATTCGGCCGGGTCATGCGCCAGGTCCCACACGATGAGCTCGTTCTTGTTGGTGGGGTGCGGCGCCAAGGGCCAGACCACCGCCATGCAGCCGCGCTCCACCCCATACATGCCGCTGAGGTGCACAAAGGGGCGGCCGGTGCCGATCTCGGCCATCACGGCGTCCTTCTTGCGCAGCTTGAGGCAGAACTCCCAGAGCTTGGGCTGCTGCTGTTTGATCAAACGGGCCACGGCGATGGTGGCTCGCACGTCAGAGAGCGCATCGTGCGCCGCCTCATGCACCAGGCCATTGGCCACGGTGAGGTGCTCCAACTTGAAGGAGGGGCGGCCATCTTCATGCTTGGGCCATTGGATGCCCTCGGGGCGCAAAGCCCAGGTGCAACGCACCACATCGAGCAAGTCCCAGCGGCCACACTGGTTTTGCCACTCGCGGGCGTAGGGCTCGATCAGGTTGCGCCAGAAGAGGTGGCGGGTCACTTCGTCGTCAAAACGGATGGTGTTGTAGCCCACGCCCACCGTGCCGGGCGCAGCCAGTTCCCGCTCGATCACATCGGCAAAGGCGTGCTCGGGCAGGCCTTTTTCCAGGCAGTGCTGGGGCAAGATGCCCGTGAGCAAACAGGCCTCAGGGTTGGGCAGGTAATCGGGCGCGGGCTGGCAATACACCATGACCGGCTCGCCGATCTCGTTCAACTCGGCATCGGTGCGCACACCCGCAAACTGCGAGGGGCGATCACGGCGCGGCAGCACGCCAAAGGTTTCGTAGTCGTGCCAAAAAAAACTGAATTCGCTCATGGGCGACACGATACCTGAGGCGAGCGACCTCTTGGCTCACCCAGGTGGGGGCCAAGGGGCTTGAGGCCAGGCCCTCAGATGTTTTCAGGGCTGATCACCGCATGCAGGGTGAGCTGCACCTGGCCTTCGCGCTCACGCGTGCGCAGCCACCACACCGAACCCTTCTTGATGGACCACGGCTGGCTGGGGTCGGTGGCCTCGATCAGCCTGGCCACGGCCAGCCCCAAGGTGGGCTGGTGCCCCACCACCAAGACGGGCTCGCGGCTCAGCGGGTAGCGGGCGGCCAGCAACAGGTCGTCCACCGAATGGTGAGGCGACAGCATCTCGGAGGTTTTGAACACGCGCCCCAAGGCTTGTGCCGTCTGCTGCGCGCGCTTGGCAGGGCTCACCAGCACGCGGGTCGACTCCGGCAACTGCTGGTTGAGCCATGCCCCCATACGGATGGCCTGGCGCTCGCCCTTGGGGCTCAAGGCACGCTGCAGGTCTTGCAGTGGGTCGGCCAGTGGGTCACCCGCATGAGCATGTCGCCAAAGGATCAGGTCCATGTCGAGGCCTCAGGTGGTGGCGCGGTGGCGGTCCATCAAGGCGCGCTGGGCGCTGTGACCGCTGTCGCCGATGCGCTCGTAGTGGCCATCGCTCAGCTGTCGCCAGGCATCACGGCCATCGAGCAGGTAAGGCACCAGGCATTCGTCGATCACGCGTTGGCGCAAGGTGGCGTCCAGCACCGGCCAGGCGATCTCGATGCGACGCGCCATGTTGCGGTTCATCCAGTCGGCGCTCGACAGGTACAAGGCTTCCTCGTTCGCCTGCTCGCCCCAACGGAAGTACAACACGCGGGTGTGCTCGAGCATGCGGCCCACCACCGAGCGCACGCGGATGTTCTCGCTCAGGCCCGCCAACTCTGGCGGCAACATGCAAGCGCCACGGACGATCAAGTCGATGCTGGCACCCTGACGGCCCGCAGCCACCAGCGCCTTGATCAAGCCTTCATCGGTCAAGGCATTGACCTTGACCACGATGCGCGCTGGCTTGCCCGCTTTGGCGGCAGCCCCCACACGCTCGATCAGCTTGACCATGCTTTCATGCAAGGTGAAAGGTGCGAGCAAAAGGTGCTTGGGCGCCTTGAGCTGCGTCAGGCTGGCCAGCTGCTGGAAGATCATGTCCACGTCGGTGGTCAGCTCGGCGCTGGCCGTGAGCCAACCCACATCGGTGTAGAGCTTGGCTGTACGCGGGTTGTAGTTGCCGGTGGACAAATGCGCATAGCGGCGCAATCGTGTGCCCTCGCGGCGCGTCACCAACATCATCTTGGCGTGGGTTTTGAGGCCCACCACGCCGTACACCACCTGGGCGCCCAGGGCCTCCAGGCGCTCGGCCCAGTTGATGTTGGCCTCTTCGTCAAAGCGGGCCTTGAGCTCCACCACGGCCAGCACCTCTTTGCCGCGGCGCACGGCTTCCAGCAAGAGCTCCATCAGCACCGACTCACTGCCCGTTCGGTAGATGGTCTGCTTGATGGCCAGCACGTTCGGGTCATGCACCGCCTCGCGCAAAAAGTGCACGACAGCGTCAAACGACTCAAACGGGTGGTGCAGCATCACATCGCCCTGCTGCAGGCGCTCGAAGGTGTTGGCGTGGCGTGACAACTCTTCAGGCCAGCCCGCCTGGTAGGCGTCAAAGCGCAGGCGGTCGGCATCGACCTGGTCGATCAACTGCGTCAGACGGCCCAGGTTGACAGGGCCATCCACGCGATAAAGCGCATCGATGGGCAGGTTGAACTGCTCCAGCAGGAAATCAGACAACTCACTGGGGCAAGATGCCACCACTTCCATGCGCACCGACTGGCCGAACTGGCGGGTGCTCATCTTCGAGCGCAAGGCCTGGCGCAAGTTAGTGACGTCGTCTTCATCGACATCAATGTCCGAATCACGCGTGAGGCGGAACTGTGAGAACGCTTCGATGGCGCGCCCAGGGAAGAGCTCGGTCAAATGAGCGCGCACCACACTGGACAGCAACACAAACAGCTGCTGCCCGTTGGGCGACACCTTGGCTGGCAGCTTGATCACACGCGGCAGAACGCGGGGAATGCGCACGATGGCGATGGAGTTGTCACGACCAAAGGCATCGCGCCCCCCCAGCTTGACGATGAAGTTCAGCGTCTTGTTGGCCACCCGCGGGAAGGGGTGGGAGGGGTCCAGCCCAATGGGCGTGAGCAGGGGCTGCACCTGCTTGCGAAAGAAGTTGGCCACCCATTCACGCTGCTCGTGGTTGCGATCGGCATGGTTGAGGATGTCGACACCTTCTTGGCGCAGCATGGGCAGCAGGGTGTCGTTGAACAGCGCGTATTGCTCCAGCACCAGTCGGTGGGCGCCGTGCGACACCTCAGCGATGTCCTCAGGGCCGATGCCCGTGCCGTGCAAGCGCGAGGCCTCCAGCAAGTCGGAGTAGCGCACCTCGAAAAACTCGTCCATGTTGGACGACATGATGCAGATGTAGCGAAGGCGCTCCAGCAGGGGTACGTCTGAGCGCCCAGCCTGGGCGAGCACGCGGCGATTGAACTCCAGGATGGCCTGCTCGCGGCTCAACAACTTCAAGGGAACATGGGCATGTTGAGGCGCTGCGGCCTCATGCCCATGGTCAACCTGGCCGGACGCCTGAACTTCTGTCTTGCTCAAAACACTTCACCCCGTCAAATAACGCTTTGCTCTATTTTGGCACCAGCAAATGACGGGGTGATGACAGGGCCACTCAGGGCTTGCCCAGGCGCAAAGCGGGAGGCCGGGCTCAGGTCAATGAGCGGCTTCCCAGTTGGGGCCGCTGCCTACTTCAGCCAGCAAAGGCACGCGCAATTGCGCCACGCTGGCCATGAGGCGCGGCACCTCGGTGCGTGCCCAGTCGAGCTCAGCCTCGGGCACTTCGAGCACCAGTTCGTCGTGCACCTGCATGATCATCTTGCTGGCACGGCCCTGGTCTTCCAGCGCCTGCTGCACGGCCACCATCGACAGCTTGATCAAGTCGGCGGCAGTGCCCTGCATGGGCGCGTTGATGGCCGCGCGCTCGGCACCCGCACGGCGCGGGCCATTGGGGCTGTTGATCTCGGGCAGCCACAGGCGGCGGCCAAAGACGGTCTCGACATAACCCTGCGCCTTGGCCGTGGCACGGGTTTCGTCCATGTAGCGCTTGACGCCTGGGTAGCGCTGGAAATAGCGGTCGATGTAATTGGCTGCCGCCACACGCTCGATGCCCAGGTTCTTGGCCAGGCCGTGCGCACTCATGCCGTAGATCAAGCCGAAGTTGATGACCTTGGCATAGCGGCGCTGCTCATTGCTGACCTGATCAACCGCCACGCCAAACACTTCGCTGGCCGTGGCGCGGTGCACGTCAATGCCTTCGGCAAAGGCCTTGAGCAGGCTCTCGTCTTGCGAGAGGTG
>JBEANX010000207.1:0-6910 GCA_041165245.1 Pseudomonadota bacterium | reverse complement strand
TCCGAGGGCAGCGTGAAAACGCATTGCTCTCGTGCCGTAGCTTCCCTGGCCAAAGCGCTCAAAGCGCGCGGCATCGGTTTGTGACCCAGCACCCCGGAAACGGCCCATTCAATCACTTCAGGTACCGCATCGTGGAACGACCCAGCCATCGCCCCATGCCCGCCCAGGCCGAAGCCCTCGAGGCCCGCTTTGCGCTGCGTCTGACTGCGCGCCTGGACGATGGCGTCCAGACCCTTCCCCACGACATCAGCGAACGACTGCGCGTGGCACGCATGCAGGCAGTCAGCGCCGCTCGGGCCACCGCCGCGGTGCGAGCCTCACAAACGGCGCCTCAAACATCGGTGGTGTCGCAAGCGGGCCTTGCCTTGGCGGGCGGCTCTGCGCAAGGCGGCTGGGCGCAACAACCCGGCCACCAACGTGACCAGCACCACGGCCGCCGATTGGACGAAGCGCCCACAGGTTGGGGCTGGCGTTTGGCTTCGGCCCTGCCCATCGTCGCTTTGGTGGTGGGCCTGTGGGGCATCAACCAGTGGTACCAGCACGAACAGGTGCAAGCCGCTGCCGATGTCGACATGGCCCTTCTGAGTGACGACCTGCCCCCTGCGGCCTACACCGACCCAGGCTTTGAGGAATTCTTGCGCGCCAACTTCACCGAGGAGGCGCCCAGCACCACCGAAGGCGAGCCTGAATCCGACACGCCCGCCGTTGAAGTGGTCGAAGACCGCGACCCAACGCAATCCTGACACCCGTACACCTGACACTCGCTCATGCCCAAGACCATGGCCTCCCATCGCTCCAATGACCGACTGCTGCCTCTGACGGCAGCGCTGTCTGCTGCAGCGATCTCAGCCCTGGCTTCTTTCGCATGGGTGCACCACGCAAATGCCGCCAGCCCTTTGGCCAGCGCCCCAGCGGCGGCCAGTTCATCCGACAAGAGCTGGCAGTTGCTCAGCCCGCAGGAGAAAACCATCCTGGCGCCCCTGTCCAGCCAATGGCCGAGCATGAACGATCAGGTGCGCGAGAAATGGCGCAGTGTGGCCCGCGGCTACCCCAAGCTGTCGCCTGATGGCCAGGCCCGGGTGCGCGAGCGCATGACCGGCTGGTCCAGTGCATCGCCCCAGGAGCGCAGCGAAGCGCGCCTGCGCTTCCAAAATGCCCGCGAACTGCCCCAGAGCGATCGCCAGCAAAAGTGGCAGGCCTACCAGGCACTGTCGCCCCAGGCCAAGGCCGAACTGGCCCAGCAAGCACAGCGCAAGCAAGACACTGCTTCGCAAGCGGCCAGCGCCCTGCCCGTTCGCGACTCTGCGCAAGGCTCAGGCAACAAGACCAATGTGGTGCCCTCACCGGCCGCCACAGCACCCACACAGAAGGCCGTGGCACCTGCGCTGGTCAAGGCCGGGCCGGGTGCCACCACATCGCTGGTGACGCAATCAGCACCCAAGCCGCCGCTGCACCAGCAGGCGGGCATGCCCAAGATCGCGGCCACCAAAACCTTTGTGGACCCACAGACCCTGCTGCCCAAAAAGGGCTCGCAAGGTGCGGCCATGACCCCTGTGTCGGCACTGGCTGCTTCCAAGGCTGCCAACTGAAGCCGTCTGCTGGGCTCACAATCAGGTGTATCGTGCGCCCCTGCAGCGTTGGGGCTTGTGCCTCAAGGCCAGCACGACCACCTGCCCACCCGCCATGCTTCGCCCGCCAGCCACACCGCCCTTGACCCTGCTTGATTGCATCGCACGCGCCCAACTCGATGCACCGCCCTTGAGGCGCCGCCTCTTGGCCATGGTTTACGAAGCCGTGCTGTTGTTCGGGGTGACCATGACGGCGGGCATGATCTACGGCATCGCCATGCAACAAAAGCATGCCTTGCATGACCGCAACGGCTTGATGGCGGCCATCTTCCTGACGCTGGCGGTCTACTTTGTGTGGTTCTGGGTGCGCGGCGGCCAGACCCTGGCCATGAAAACCTGGCACCTGCGAGTGGTTCGCGAAGACGGCCACCCCTTGACGCCCTTCCAGGCCACCAAGCGCTACCTGGCCGCCTGGCTGTGGTTCCTGCCGCCCCTCGGCCTGGCTTGGCTGGCGCATTGGACATCCAGCCGCGACATCGGCAGCCTGCTTTTCGTGTGGGCTTTGATTTACGCAGGCATGAGCCGCTTGATGCCACGCAAGCAGGCCTTGCACGACGTGATCTGCCGCACCGTCCTCATCGACACCCGACCATGAACAACGCCCCCACCGCCCAAGCCCCTTCCAGCGCTTCGCCCGACTTTTCTGTCTGCGTGTATTGCGGCTCGCGCAATGGCACGCAAGCGGCCTATGTGCAGTCGGCACAAACGTGTGGTGAGTTGATTGCTCAGCGCGGCTGGCAGTTGGTCTACGGGGGCGGCAGCACCGGCCTGATGGGAACGGCGGCCAATGGCGCACTCAAGCAAGGTGGGCGCGTGGTGGGTGTGATCCCCGAGCGACTCATCCAGCGCGAACTCGGCCACGGCGGCGTGACCGAGCTGCTGGTGGTGCAATCGATGCACGAGCGCAAGCACCTGATGGCCCAGCGCTCGGATGCGTTCGTGGCCATTCCCGGCGGCATCGGCACCATGGAGGAGATCTTCGAGATCTGGACCTGGCGCCAGCTGGGCTACCACGCCAAGCCTTTGGGCCTGCTCAATGTGGCGGGCTATTACGACGACCTGCTGCGCTTCATCGACCGCAGCCGTGACGACGGCTTCCTGTGGCCTGACGTGCAGCAGTTGCTGCTGGTGGACGACAACATCGACCGCCTGCTCACGCGCCTGCATGACGAAGCACAGCGCTTGAAAACACAAACGCCACCTCAGGCGCTTGAAGCAAGCCCAGGTGGCGTGGCAGACGGCACCTAGGCCGTCTGATCAGACGTCGGCTTGATCAGGTGATCAGACGGCGTCTTCGTTGGTCTCGCCCGTGCGGATGCGCACAACTTGCTCCACAGCCGTCACGAAGATCTTGCCGTCGCCGATCTTGCCGGTCTTGGCAGCCTTGACGATGGCTTCGATGCAGCGGTCCACGTCGGACGACTTCACGGCCACTTCCACCTTGACCTTGGGCAGGAAGTCGACCACGTACTCGGCGCCGCGGTACAGCTCGGTGTGGCCCTTCTGACGGCCAAAGCCCTTGACTTCGGTGACAGTCAGACCGGTCACGCCCACTTCGGCCAGGGCCTCGCGAACTTCCTCGAGTTTGAACGGTTTGATGATGGCGGTGATCTGTTTCATGGGGGGACTCCAAACGGGCTACTGACGTTATTTAAGCACGGAAGCGCGAGGTGATCGGGTAGCGCCAGTCACGGCCAAAGGCGCGGTGCGTGATGCGGATGCCCACGGGTGCCTGACGGCGCTTGTATTCGTTGATCTTGAGCAGCCGCGTGACCTTGTCGACCTCGGCCGCATCGAAGCCCGCGGCCACGATCTCTTCGATGGATTGATCGCGCTCCATGTAGCGTTGCAAGATGGCGTCGAGCACGTCGTACTCGGGCAAGCTGTCCTGGTCGGTCTGGTCGGGGCGCAACTCGGCCGAAGGTGGGCGGGTGATGATGCGCTCAGGGATCGGCTCGACCTCGCCGCGCAGACGCGCCTGTTCGTTGCGCCAGTTCGACAAGCGGTACACCGTGGTCTTGACCAGGTCTTTGATGACCGCAAAGCCGCCGGCCATGTCGCCATACAAGGTGCAGTAGCCGGTGGCCATTTCGCTCTTGTTACCCGTGGTCAGCACGATGGAACCGGTCTTGTTCGACAAGGCCATGAGCAAGGTGCCACGCACGCGGGCCTGGATGTTTTCTTCGGTGGTGTCTTCCGACCGGCCCACGAACAAGGGCGCCAGCGATTGCTTGAAGGATTCGAATTCGGGCGCGATGGCGATCTCGTCGTGGCGCACGCCCAGGCGGTCGGCCATGTCCTTGGCGTCGATCCAGGAGATGCTGGCCGTGTAGGGCGAGGGCATCATCACTGTGCGGACTTTGTCGGCACCCAGGGCGTCGACCGCAATGGCCAGCACCAGGGCCGAATCGATGCCCCCCGACAGGCCAATGATGGCGCCAGGAAAGCCGTTCTTGCCCAGGTAATCACGCACACCGGTGACCAAGGCTTGCCAGATCTCGGCGTCGGCGTCGAGCAGGGGCGCGACCGAACCGGGCTTCACACCCAGGGTCGAGCCTGAAGCTGCCGGCTGTGTCAGATTCACCAGAAGGGTTTCGCTCGCGAAAGAGGCAGCTCGCGCCATGACTTGGCCGTGGGCGTCCACAGCGAAGGAGGCGCCGTCGAACACGACCTCATCCTGCCCACCCACCAAATGGGCATAGATCAAGGGGCATGCATTGGCACGTGCGCGCTCAGCCATGCGGGCCTCGCGCTCGGCGGCCTTGCCGGCGTGGAAAGGCGAGGCGTTGAGCACCAGCAGTGCTTGTGCCCCCTGGGCGCAAGCAGCTTGGGCTGGCTCTTCAAACCAGGCGTCCTCGCAGATCAACACGCCCAGGCGGGTGCCCTCGACCTCGATGACCAGGGGGCCAAAGCCCGCATCACGACCGCTGACAAAGTAGCGGCGCTCGTCAAAGACCTGGTAGTTGGGCAGCTCGCGCTTGGCGTAGGTGCCGACCACGCCGCCTTGGTTGAGGTGGCTGGCAGCGTTGAGCAAGTCAGGCACAGCCCATGAGCGTGTGCGCTGACCTGCGTCGCCCAGAGTGGCTCGGGCGGGGTGGCCGACCACCACGTGCAGATCGGGCAAATCAGCCAAGGCCTGAGCAATGTCAACCAGCGCTTGCTGATTGGCTTCGATGAACTTGGGGCGCAACAGCAGGTCTTCAGGCGGGTAGCCACACAGCGCCAACTCAGGCGTGAGCACCAGGCGTGCACCCTGAGCATGAGCCCGGCGGGCACCCTCGATGATCTGGCGGGCATTGCCAGAGAGGTCACCCACCACAGGGTTGAACTGGAGCACAGCAAGGATCGGCATCGTCACGGTCTTGAAACACAACCCCGCGATGGTAGCGCCTGGCCCGCTTTGTGCTCGCTGTCGAGCCTGGAAACAGGTGCTTGTTGATTCGAGAACACCTGGCACCGGTGTGGCGAAGGGATCGCGTG
The DNA here is from genome assembly GCA_041165245.1 of Pseudomonadota bacterium. Taxonomy (GTDB): domain Bacteria; phylum Pseudomonadota; class Gammaproteobacteria; order Burkholderiales; family Burkholderiaceae_C; genus Aquabacterium. The sequence continues at coordinate 1,802 of JBEANX010000207.1, read as the reverse complement.
GGGCTGAACTTGCTGGCAAAAGCCGTTCAAACCCCTAGATCTGGCTTTGCCTGCCAGTGAGAGACTCAATTCAACAAAACCGGTCAATCCGTCAGGGCCTCATGCCGTCACCCGCTTCCACGACCTCTGCTGTTTTCCCGCCGCCCATTCTGGACATCGAAGCCTCGGGGTTTGGCCTGGGCAGCTACCCCATCGAGATCGGCGTGGTGATGCCCGATTCGCGCACCTGGTGCTCTTTGGTCAAGCCCGAACCTGCCTGGCAGCACTGGGACCCCAACGCCGCATCGGTACACAACATCGCCAGGGAGCAGTTGGATCAGCATGGCCGCACGCCGCAAGAGATTGTCCAAACGCTGAACGAGTGGCTGCGGGGCATGGTGGTTTACTCAGACGCTTGGGCCCATGACTACACATGGCTGAACAAACTGTACGACGCGGCCAACCGAAGCCCAAGCTTCAGGCTGGAAAACCTGCGCGCCTTGCTGACCGACGCCGAGGCCGGCCGCTGGCATGAACTCAAGTTGAGCGTGGCCAAGCAAGCCAACCTGCCCCGACACCGCGCCAGCAGCGACGCCAAGTTGCTGCAGATGACGCTGGTGGCACTTCGCGCGCCCCACGTGGCTGCGGCCTGACGGCCTTGGCCCAAGCTCAGAGGCTTTGTTCGCGCTGGCGTTGGGCCTCTTCTTGCTGACGCATGTGCACACACTGAGCGTGCGAGCGGTAGGCCGGTTTTTCGCACATGCGCTTCATGCAAATGGCCATGGCAATGAACACCCTGCCGCCACAGGCTTGACGGGGGCTGCGTGCCTCTGCACTGGCATCGGAATCTTGTGTTTTGGCCTTGGCTCGTGCTTCTCGAGGGCCCTCGTCTTCACTGGCGCGCGATTTGACTGACGAGGCTCGCCCCTCCAAGATGGCCTGGGCACGGTCGGATTCCTGGGCAGCTTTGGCCTTGCTTTTGTCCTTGGCGCGAGAGGCACCCGGCGCCACCGCGCTTACAGGCGCAGAAGCTTGCACGCCAGAAGCTGCCGCCACCACTGCATCAGGTGCCTGATTGGTTTGCTGGCGCTTGAAGCTCCATGCGGACAAGGCCACCACCGATGCCAAACCAAGTGCAATGCCCGCCCACATCAGACCCCTGGAGGCCTGGGTGGTTTGTTGCGGCTGGTCACCGGTCGTCGGGTTCACCGCAACAGGGTCGGGGCGGCTGATCAACATGGTGGGCACATAGGCCTCGGAGGGCGGCTCTGAGCTGGCCTCTGGCGGCGGGGCCAAAGCAATGGTCGTGGGCTGAGACCGGTCCGCTGCAATGGCGCCCATGGCGGCGCCCGGGTCAAAAGGCCGGCTCGCATTCAAGCTCTGGCGCCATTGCGCCACCGAGGCCAGGCGTTGATCAGGCCGCACGGCCAGGGCGTGATCGATGGTGGCCAGCAAGGCCGGCGAGTATTGCTGGCCGAAGTCTTGCGCCAAAGCCTCGGCCATCTGGCTGAGCGGCACCAGGTCGTCGTGCACCGTGCGGGCGGTCGCCGGCACCGGCGTGCGGCCCGTGACGCAATAGTGCAGCACGGCGGCCAGGGCGTAGAGGTCGGTCCAGGGGCCCTGGCGCAGCTGGGTGGTCTCGGCGTATTGCTCGATGGGTGCAAAGCTGGGCTTGAGGATGGCGGTGAGCGACTGGGTGTGGTCAGTGATCACGCGGCGCGCAGCGCCAAAATCAAGCAACACGGGGCGCTGGCCGGTGGGCGCATCGGCATCAGGGATCAGCAAGATGTTGTCGGGCGCCACATCACGGTGGAACACGTGCT
>JBEANX010000206.1:0-4920 GCA_041165245.1 Pseudomonadota bacterium | reverse complement strand
AGCAGCAAGGGGCTGTGGTCGCTGAAGAAGGCTGCGCTCTGGCCAATGCGGCGCAGCGTCTCGCCATCACGCACCAGCGTGCTCTTGCAATAAGTGCACACCGCCATGGGCGATGCCGATGAACGCAGTTCGACCTTCGCCCCGCAGAACGAACAATTCGCGCGCCAGACGCGCTGAGGCGTCGGCTCAGACATCGAACATCGTCAACAGGTCAAAGGCAAGGTGTGGTGAAGGCTGGCCAAGGTGCATCACACCAGCTTCTTGAGCAGCTCGGCCTTCTTGGCCGCGAACTCGTCCTCGGTGAGGATGCCTTTGGCTTTCAGATCAGCCAGCTTTTCCAGCAGGCCAATCACTTCATCGGGCTGCACGGCAGATGCCACAGGAGCCGAAGGCACAGCAGCGCCCGCCAAGCCTTGTTGCAGGCTTTGGGCAAGCATCTGCCCCATGGCCAGCCCAGCACCCAAACCTGCAGCATCGCCCGCCACGCCGCTGCCACCTTGTGCGGCCATGGCAGGCAAAGCCTGAGCGGCCTGGTATTGCACGAACTGGCCCATGTTCTGGCCCACCATGCCCATGCCGATCTTCTGGTCGAGGATCTTTTGCAGCTCTTCGGGCAGGGACACGTTCTGCACCGTCAAGCCCTCGATCTTCAAGCCCATGGCCTCAAAAGTCGGGCCCACGGCGTTGGCCAAGGCCTTGGCGAATTCGACCTGATTGGCCGCGAGGTCCAGGAAAGGGATGCCACTGCTGGCCACAGCGTCGCTCAGGTGCTGCAAGAGCACGGCACGCAATTGGCCATCAAGGTCAGCCACGCTGTAGCTGGGCCGGGTGCCTGAGATCTCGGTGTGGAACTTGCGCGCATCGACCAAGCGGGCGCTGTAGTTGCCAAAAGCGCGCACGCGCACGGCACCGAAATCTTTGTCGCGCAAAGTGATGGGCTGGCTGGTGCCCCAACGCAAATCCAGTTGCTGGCGCGTGCTGAAGAAGTACACATCGCTCTTGAAGGGCGAGGCAAAGAGCTTGTCCCAGTTCTTCAAGTTGGTCAGCACGGGCAGGGTGCGGGTCGTCAAGGTGTGGGTGCCAGGGCCAAACAGATCGGCCACTTGGCCTTCGTTGACGAACAAGGCCAGCTGGGTTTCACGCACCACCAACTGGGCACCGTTCTGGATTTCCTGGTCTTCGAAGGGGTAGCGCCAGGCCAAGACACCATCGGTGGATTCGTTCCACTCGATGACGTCCACGAACTGTTTCTTGATGAAATCCATCAGTGCCATCTCTGCTCTCCCTGCGTCTGGCGACCATTGTTCACCCCGCCAGTATATGAAACCCACGAAGAGGCACGCCCACGTTAAAATCTGCGTTTTCACAGCCTCTGGATCTACACCATGACCCGCTGTCGCACACGCGCCGCTCATGCCGCGCGGTGGTTGAGCGCCCTCTCGCTCGCCACCCTCACCGCCATGTCCACTTGGGCCGCCACCAGCAGCGGCTACCCACCCCGCAAGCTCGCACCGCAATCGCTGCGCGGTGAATTGCAAGTGATGGCCGCCCCTGAGGCTTTGCTCAATGGGCAAGGCGTTCGCCTGGCACCCGGTGCGCGCATCCACGGGCAGGACAACATGCTGGTCATGTCTGGCCGCGCTGCGGGGCAAAAGCTCACCGTGAACTACACCGCCGACACCTATGGCCTCGTGATGGAGGTGTGGATCTTGCGCCCCGAAGAGTTGGCCCAACGTTGGCCCAAAACCCTTGAAGAAGCCAGGACCTGGCTGTTCGAACCACAGACCCAGACTTGGACCAAGCCATGAGCAGTACCTTGAACACGCACGAAGCGACATCGCCCGAGACCCACGCAGACAAAACCGGCAAGAAGGTCTACATCAAGACCTACGGCTGCCAGATGAACGAGTACGACTCGTCCAAGATGTCTGACGTCATGAATGCCGCGCAAGGCTACGAGCCCACCAACGACCCTGAAGAGGCCGACCTGATCCTCTTCAACACCTGCTCGATCCGCGAGAAGGCGCAAGAAAAGGTGTTTTCTGACCTGGGCCGCGTCAAGCACCTCAAGGACAAGGGCGTGATGATTGGCGTGGGTGGCTGCGTGGCCAGCCAGGAGGGCGCGGCCATCATCGCGCGTGCGCCCTATGTGGACGTGGTCTTTGGCCCGCAGACCCTGCACCGCCTGCCGGCCATGCTGGAAAAGCGCCAACAGCAGCAGCGCCCACAGGTGGACATCTCCTTCCCCGAGATTGAGAAGTTCGACCACCTGCCCCCGCCGCGCAAGGAAGGTGCTTCGGCCTTTGTGTCCATCATGGAAGGCTGCTCGAAATACTGCAGCTACTGCGTGGTGCCTTACACCCGCGGTGAAGAAGTCTCGCGGCCCTTTGAGGACGTGATGACCGAGGTGGCCGACCTGGCCGACCAAGGCGTCAAAGAAGTGACGCTGCTGGGCCAGAACGTCAACGGCTATCGCGGCAAGATGGAAGGCACCGAGGAGATCGCAGACTTCGCCATGCTGCTTGAGTACGTGGCCGAGATCCCCGGGATCGAGCGCATCCGTTACACCACCAGCCACCCCAACGAGTTCAGCCAGCGCCTGATCGACGTCTACGGCAAGACCCACAAGCTGGTCAACCACGTGCACCTGCCCGTTCAGCACGGCTCTGACCGTGTGCTGATGGGCATGAAGCGCGGCTACACGGTGCTGGAGTTCAAGAGCACCATCCGCAAACTGCGCTTGGTGAGGCCGGACATCCGCATCTCGTCCGACTTCATCGTGGGCTTCCCCGGCGAGACCGACGAAGACTTCGACAAGCTGATGAAACTGGTGGACGACATCGGCTTTGACGCCTCCTTCAGCTTCATCTTCAGCGCCCGCCCCGGCACGCCGGCAGCCGCCTTGCAAGACGACACGCCGCAAGAGGTCAAGCTCAAGCGCCTGCAGCATTTGCAAGCCGTGTTGGAAGCCAATGTGGTGCGCTACAGCCAAGAACTCGTGGGCAAGGTGCAGCGCATCCTGGTGGAAGGCCCTTCGCGCAAGGACGCCACCGAATTGATGGGCCGCACCGAGTGCAACCGCATCGTCAACTTCCCCGGCGGCCCGAACCCCGAGCGCCTGATCGGCCAGCTGATCGACGTCCACATCACCCAGGCTTATCCGCATTCGCTGCGCGCAGAGGTGGTGGTGAGTTGAGGGTTTTGAGAGCGCCTTGAACATGCGCTAGGCTTCGCGGATCATTCATCGTGTATCCGGGAGGCCTGCCCATGTCAGACATTCACAACTCATCGATCAAACGCCGCGATTGGCTCAGTGGCGTCGGCGCATCGGCCGCAGCCACCGTGCTCGCGGGCACCACAGCCCAAGCGCAGGCCGCCACCACAGGCGGCCCCTCGGGTGATTTCAACACCCAAGTCGTCGTCATTGGCGGCGGTTACTCAGGCCTGGCAGCTGCCCTGGCTTTGACCGCTGCGGGCAAGGACGTGTTGTTGCTGGAAGCACGCAACCGCGTGGGCGGTCGCTGCCTCAACCAGAGCCTGCCCGCGCCCTGGAGCAAGCTCAATGTCGAAGCGGGCGCGGCATACTTGGCGCCTACGCAAACGCGCATGCGCGAACTCGCGCAAGAGCTGGGCCTGAGCCTCTACCCCACTTACACCACGGGCAAACTGGTCAGCCACATCCGCGGCAAACGCAGCACCTACTCGGGCGTGATCCCCACAGGCAACCTTTTTGCAGCAGGCGAAGCAGGCATCGCGCTGCTCAAGCTCGATGGTCTGGCCAAACAAATCGACCCAGCCGCGCCCTGGCTGCACGCCAAGGCCGCTGAGTACGACAGCCTGACGATGCAGAACTGGATGGACAAAAACCTGATCAGCGGTGACGCCAAGAACCTGCTGCGCCTGGCGGTGCTGGCCTTGATCTCGTGCGAGCCGCGCGAGGTGTCCTTCCTGTTCATGCTGCTCTACATCCGCAACGGCGGGGACCTGACCACGCTGCTGGGCACCACGGGTGGCGCGCAACAAGACCGCGTGGTGGGTGGCTCGCAGCGCATCGCGCTGGGCATGGCGGCCAAGCTGGGCTCGCGCGTGCTGTACAACGCGCCGGTGCGCAACCTCACGCAAACGGCCTCGGGCATCACCGTCACGGGCGATGGCTTCAGCGTCAACGCGCAACAGGCGGTGATGGCCATGTCGCCCTGGATGGCGGGGCGCATCAACTACGACGGCACTTTGGATGGCGTGATGCAACAGCGCCTGCAGCTCATGCAGCGCATGCCCATGGGCACGATCTGGAAGACGCAGTGCGTCTACGACAAGCCCTTCTGGCGCGACGACGGCCTCAATGGCCAGGTCACCTCGGATGACTTCATCACCAAGGCCACCTTCGACAACACGCCCAACGAGGCCGGCGCGCCCGGTGTGCTCATGGGCTTCATCGACGGGCAAGACGCGGTGGACGCCTGCCTCCTGAGCCAAGCCGAGCGAAAAGCCAAGGTCATCGAAGCCATGACAGCCTACTTTGGCCCCAAGGCGGCCAACCCGATCGCTTATCTGGAGAGCAACTGGCAAGCGGCCAACTTCAGCGCGGGTGGCCCCACGTCTTACTGCGGCCCAGGGGTGCTCACCGCCTTGGGCCCTGCCCTGCGCAAGCCCGCGGGGCGCCTGCATTGGGCCGGCACGGAGACGTCCACGGAATGGTTGGGCTACATGGAAGGTGCCGTGCGCGCCGGTGAGCGAGCCGCCAAGGAAATCATCAGCGCTTGAGCACTTTGGCGCAGTCAGAAAAAAACGCCCCGGATGGGCAATGCCGCTCAGTTAGCGCTGAGCGGCTTTTTCTTTATGGGGTAGTGAGTCTTGGTCATGCGGACTTCGCGTGTGTAGCGCCGCTGGGATCTGCGTGGCGGTAAAACGTAGCGGCGG
>JBEANX010000205.1:0-3093 GCA_041165245.1 Pseudomonadota bacterium | reverse complement strand
GAGCGTGCCAGCCAGCTCTCGCCCATGCGAGACGCTCGGGCTGATCTGTACTGCTTCTTGTGGCTGAGCGGGCCCCGCGTGGCACCTTGGCTGAGTTCGCACCCGCCCTTGAGTGAGCGCGTGCGGCGCCTCTATGGCGAGGCCCGAGCGCCGCTGATGACTTCGGCCACACCAGGCGCCATCGACTCAACGCTGGAGCCTCGCATGGCCCTGGTGGACACCGGTTTCGGGCAGTCAGACCTGCCGGCTGACCCTGCGGATGGCTCAGGCCGTGCCAGCACGCCTGCTCGTTTGCCAGCCCGCCTGATCACGCCGCCGGGGCTGAGCCCCTCGGCCACCGAAGCATTGGGCCGTTTGCGCAGGCTCGGTGGCCCCCTGCAGCGGCGCCTTGCGGTGCTGGCCTTCATGGTCCAGCCGGGCAACGAGGGTGAGTTGCAGTTCTGGCAACAGATGACCTTCGGGCAGAGCTGGGCCCCTGAGATCCTGTCTGACGTTCACGCCTTGCCGCCCGCTTGGCGCGTGCCCGAATATGAGCGCTTGCTGGCACAGATGGCCTACGAGCCCCTCACCAGCCGGCGCGACCTCATCGTGGCCCTGCGCAACCTGATGCGCGCCGACGGGCGAGTCACGGCCAGCGATCGACTGTGGTGGCTGGCCGCGCGCCACCGCATGGGCGAGGTGGCCGCGCCCCTGGGGCTGATCCGCCCCATGACCGGCCAAGGCCGCGACCTCAGCCAGCTCCATGCCGATGAGCGCTCACACGTGGCACGCTTTTCGGCCTACATGGCCCGCCTGGTGCCCGTGCCAACCCCTGGCCCCACGCCGGGCGAGCTTGGCCAAGCGTGGTTTGCCGGTGTGATGCGCCGTTGCGCTGCGCCCGGCCATGCGGCCCCTGAGTGCTCACCGCCAGGGGCCGACGAGCTCATCCATGCCCTCGCGGGTGTTCAGGAGCTTTCTTGGTCGATGCGCCCACAGTTGCTGCGTGCCTGGGTGGAAGAGGCCTTGAACCACAGCCCCAGCGGCCTCTTGCGCTCAGACGCCGCCGACGCCATGCGCCTGGCCGCAGGCTTGCTGGACACGCCCTTGCCACCTGCATTGGCCTCGCACTTTCCCAAGGGCTGAGTGGCACCTCAAAAACGGGCGTGAAAAAGCCCCGACGGTGCGGGGCTTTGGGGTGCTTTGCGGTGGGGGGCTTCAGGTGGTGCCGCCGCCCACCTTGGGCAGTTTGGTCAGGCCAAGCAGGCCATTGCGCAACTCTTCAGGCGCCGATGCACCGATGTACATGCGCAAGTAGATCTGGTAGGCCAGCTCATTGTTGATGGACGTCACCGCGCTCGTGGCATCGCCGTTGAGTTGCTTGCCGTTGTGAAAGGCGATCCAGCCCTTGCCTGGCGCCCAGTCGAGGTTGACCACGTCACCCTTGACCACGCGCTTGACGTTGGCGTAGGCCGAGCCGATCTGCCCCACCACTTCAATGAGCTTCTTGAACTCTTCTTCAGTGGCTGCTTGCTTGAAGTCGGCAATGAAGATGCGTGAGATGGTGGAGGAAGTGAACTCGCGCAGGATGTTCAGCTGGATGCGACGGTATCCGTCCAGCTTGAAAATGGCTTCTGGCGTGGTGCGCTTTTCAGGCAGGTACAGGGCTGTCACGTCGGCCTTGAAATAGCCGCGACGCCGCACCCCAGCGCCATTGAGCACCAGCTTCTTGCCGCCAACCATGACGCTGTCCTCCAGCGCCACGCCTTCAAGCTCCACATCGGCCCTGGCCTCCGGGGTCCATGGCATCAAGGCGGCAGCAGCCGCGCCGGCCATGAACTGGCGACGCGAGCCCGAGACCGAGACCTCATGGGTCTCAGGCTGGGAGGGATCGATCAGTGGATCTCGCATGGGTGCCCCTCTCGTGCTTGGTTCACAGGCCGAATGGCTTGGAGAGCATCAGCATGTAGGTCGTGCCTTCGGAGCGGTTGCGGGCACCGAACTCCTTGAGCAGCTTGCCTTCCACGACCATCTCGCCACCGTTGACGATCCAGCCCAGGGCTGGGCCCGCGGCATACGCGCGCATCTTGGCGCCATCGGCGGCGTCAATGGCGGCTTGCACATTGACGTCATCGCTGCTGTCCTTGGTCAGCTGGTTCACCACGTAGCCTTGCACGCCCAGGCGCAAGTCTTCGGTCACGAACTTCATGGCGGCGAAGTCCACGTTGAACATGGTGCCGCTCTTGTAGTTGGTGTCCTTGTTCTTGGTATTGAACGACAGCACCATGCGAGCACCCACGTCCCAGCCGTCGCCAATGAAGCCGTACTGGAAGGAGGGGCGGAAGGTGTAGAACTTGCCGAAGCCTGAGTTGACTGCGCTGTTCTTGTCGTACTTGCCCGTGGGCAAGATCAAGGTGGGTGTCAGGGTGGCGGTCTGGTGGTCGCCAATCTCCCAGTTCAACAGAGGCGCAAATTCCAGATCGCCCCAAGCGCCAGCGCTGCCTGTTTTGGCCGCAAGCTGTGGGTTGACTTGGCTGGACACGTTGGACTGCAAGCCACTCACAGCGGCAGCGGTTGCGCCACTGGCCAGTGCAGTGTTGCCGCCACTGGCTTGCAGCAAGCCAGCGTTGATGGCAGCCGAGCGATCGGTGAAGGTGGTCACGCCCGACAGCGCTGTTTGGCGGCGCACGATGGGCAGCATGGCTGTGAAGCCGACGTGCGCACCCAGAAACTGGGTGCCGCTGATGTAGGTCACGCGGGGCAGGGCCACATAGGCGTCAGCTCGGAAGCTGTCAACGGTGGTCTTGTAGCCCAAGCCAGTGCCGGCCAGTTGGGCTTTCACCGCAGGCAGTGCAAGGCCAGCCAAGCCCTGGGCCGAAGCCAGTGAGCCGCCACCTTTGAGCACAGCGCCTGCTGCAGCCTGTGCTGAAGCGCCAGCCACCAGGTCTGCGGACACTGAGCCTGAGGCCAGCGTCGGGCTGTCGCCATTTTGATCTTTCAGCTTGGTCGCGTGGTAATGAATCATCGCCACTTGGCCATACCAGCCGGGCGTGAGCATGGTGGTCATGTCGGTGCCGCCCAGGCCGGGGGTGTAGCGTTGCGCGCGGTTTTCGGCGG
>JBEANX010000204.1:0-3457 GCA_041165245.1 Pseudomonadota bacterium | reverse complement strand
ACCCACACTGAGCTTCCCGGTGGCCGGCACCTTGATGGTCGAGCCCACCGAGAGTGAATCCAAGGCAGAACTTGACCGCTTCTGCGACGCCATGATCGCCATCCGTGAAGAGATTCGAGCGGTGGAATCAGGCGCGATGCCACGCGAAGACAACCCTTTGAAGAACGCACCGCACACCGCTGCCAGCTTGCTGACCACAGAGTGGTCCCACGCCTACAGCCGCGAGCAAGCCGCCTACCCACTGGCCAGCTTGCGCCTTCAAAAGTACTGGTCGCCCGTGGGACGCGTGGACAACGTTTACGGTGACCGCAACTTGTTCTGTTCGTGCGTGCCTCTCAGCGACTACCAGTGAAGCCCTCAGGGTTCAGGGTGCGTGCAGTCGATGTGATCTGTACGTCCCTGGTCCTGCTCAGCGTGGCCAGCATGGCCTGGGGCTTGAGGCTGGCGCCGCCAGTTCCTGTGGACGGGAGCCCCCTTGCCGCCATCTGGTTCACGTTGCTGGCTCTGGCTGGCTTCATGGCGGCCATCACCGCCTGGCAGGTCAAGTCGCTGGAGCAGCGAGTGGCTGTCCTGCTGGTCACGGCCTTCTGCTTGCCAGTGTTGGGTGCGACGGCCATTCCCGATTTGCTGTGCGCGATCAACGCGAGCAAGCACCAAGGGCCCGCGGAGCAGCACGTCGAACGCTTGGTCGAACTCAAGCATGAATCATTGGGCAAGCACCGCGAACGTCAAATCCTGATCACCCGGCACTTTGAGGGCTCGCTGGGCGCGCAGGCCCTGCATCAACGAGAGATCAGCCGCTCGCAGTTCAGCGCACTCCAAGCCAGCGCCTGGCCCAAGCAGCAGCCACTGGCCATCGAGGTGGCGGAGGGCCTGCTGGGCTGGCGCTTTGTTCGATCGGTCAAAGAAGCGACCGTACTGCCTCAGTAAACCAGCCGGTCTGGTTTGACGTCACGCAAGATGGTGGTGGCGATCTCTTCGATCGACTTGTGGGTGGAGCTGAGCCACTCAATGCCCTCGCGGCGCATCATGGCCTCGGCCTGCTGCACCTCAAAGCGGCAGTTCTCCAAGCTGGCGTACTTGCTGCCCGGACGGCGCTCGTTGCGGATCTCGGAGAGCCGCTTGGGATCGATGGTCAGGCCGAAGCACTTCTTCTTGTAGGGCTTGACCATGGGCGGCAAAAAGCCGCGGTCAAAATCTTCAGGGATCAAGGGCACGTTGGCCGCTTTGATGCCGTGCTGCATGGCCAGATAGAGCGACGTAGGCGTCTTGCCGCTGCGGCTCACGCCCACCAGGACCACATCGGCCAGCTCCAGGTTGCGGGATGACTGGCCGTCGTCGTGTTCGAGCGAGAAGTTGATCGCTTCGATGCGGTCGTGATAGTCGCCATCCACCGCGACGTCGACAAAGCGCCCCACCCGGTGGTTCGACTTCATGTTGAATTCTTCTTCGAGCGGCTCCACGAAGGTCTTGATCATGTCAAACACCTTGCCTTTGCACTCGCGCACGATCGACAACACGTCCTCGTCAACCATCGTCATGAACACGATGGGCAGCTTGCCCTCGCGCTCGGCAGCGGTGTTGATCTCGCGCACCACCTGGTAGGCCTTGTCGACCGAATCGATGAAAGGGCGGCGCACATGGCGCGGCTTGATGGCGAACTGGGCCAGGATCGAATTGCCGAAGGTCTCGGCCGTGATGCCGGTGCCGTCGGACAGGAAGAACACGCTGCGGTCTGACATGGGTGACAAGGCGGCTTGAGGGCCGCGTCAAAGGCGCCGGGGGCGCGATGGCCTCCATTGTCGCCCCAGCTTGTCACCCAGCAGACGCAAAATCAGACGATGGTCAAGGTCACGCTGATGTTGCCGCGCGTGGCGTTCGAGTAGGGGCACACCTGGTGAGCGGCTGCCACCAAGGCTTCAGCAGCATCGCGCTCCATGCCGGGCAAGGTGATGCTCAGGCGCACGGCAATGCCGAAAGCGTTGGGGATGGGGCCGATGTCCACTTCGCCGTCGATCTTGGTGCCAGCGGGCAAAGGCTTTTTCTGCTGGCCGGCCACGAAGCCCATGGCGCCCAGGAAGCAAGCCGAATAGCCAGCGGCGAACAACTGCTCGGGGTTGGTGCCTTCGCCCTTGCCGCCCATTTCCTTGGGAACCGACAGCGCTGCGTCAAGCTTGTTGTCGTTCGAGGTGGCGCGGCCATCACGGCCACCGGTTGCGGTGGCGTGGGCGGTGTAGACAACTTTTTCAAGGGCTTGCATGGTGGGATCTCCAGAGAGTGAGTGGATCAGGCAGGGGAATTAAATTGCACACAATTTAATTTGATGTGACTGTAGCGCTGCCGGGGGCGCTTTGTACAAGCCAATGGCAATTGCCCCTGATGAAAACCGGGGCATGCGCGCTTTCGTCACGCTTGGCTCCAGCGCTCTCGAAGGGCCTGCAGGGAAGCTCTCAGCGCTGCAAATTCGGCGTCTTCACCCCCGATGAGGCAACGCATGCTGGGTGGCACCGCCCGAGCCTGCGCTTTGAGCTCACGGCCGGCATCGCTCAGTTGCAGCTTGACCCGGCGCTCGTCCTGCACGTCACGGGTGCGCTTGATCAAGCCCCTCACCTCCAGGCGTTTGAGCAGTGGCGTCAGCGTGCCGGAATCCAGCCCAAGACGGGCGCCCAGCTCATTGACGGTCAATCTCTCAGGCAAGCCATCTTGTTCCCACAAAACCAGCATGACCAAGTACTGCGGGTAAGTCAGCCCGAGTGCCTCCAGGTGGGGTTTGTACAAGCGCGTGAGCTGCAAGGAACTGCTGTAAAGCGCAAAACACAGTTGCTGGTCTAGCAAGAGGGCCTGATCCAGGCTCAAAGGCAAAGCCGCTGATGGATCGGGCGCATCGGGAGGGGTGTCGGGCATCTGCCCATCCTAAAGCTTTGCACACCATCGAATCGTGTCCGATTCAACACCCCCTCCACTTGGGTCCTCAACTTGTTCTGCAAGGACCGCGGGCGAACCCTAAAATGCCAAACATCTGTCGATGCACCTGAAGCGGGCGCCCTCACCCCAAACAAGAACAACCTGGGGGCCCCGCCTCGCACCGACGCCCAAGTTTTTTCATCATCTGGAGTTTTCATGTCTCAACTTTTCGAGCCGACCGCGCTGGTCGTCCCGTTTGAACAACTGCGCATGAGCGATGTCGAGTCGGTCGGTGGCAAGAACGCCTCACTGGGCGAAATGATCTCGCAGCTGCCTGACGGCGTTCGCGTGCCCACGGGCTTTGCCACCACGGCCCACGCCTTCCGCGAATTCCTCAAGCACGACGGCCTGACCGAGCGCATCAGCCAACGCCTGGCCACGCTGGACACCGAAGACGTCAAGGCCCTGGCCGAAGCCGGCGCCGAGATCCGTGGCTGGCTGGAAGCCCAGCCCTTCCCGGCCGACCTGGAAAAGGCCATCCGCGAAGCCTTTG
>JBEANX010000203.1:0-4330 GCA_041165245.1 Pseudomonadota bacterium | reverse complement strand
AAAATGGGGGGACTGGTGAGGAATGCCACAGACGTCTGCCCCAAAAGCAGCTCGCCCCGGTGGCTTGGATGAGTTACCGGTGTTGCAAATCGCACCACCACCACGGCACAAATGAGGAGCTGCCCATGGCCATGCTTTCAAACCTTGATCTGATTCGTCGCGTCCCGCTGTTTTCGATGCTCACCCAGGCGCAAGCCGAAGCCATCTCCGAGAGCGTCGTCAAGCGCCGCTTTCGCCGAGGCGAGCTCATCGTGGAGCGTGGCCGCAAGACCAATTCCCTGTTCATCTTGCTGACGGGCCGTGCCCGAGTGGTGGCGGCCGACGAGCGTGGACGTGAAGTCATCCTGGCCGTGCTGGAAGCCGGTGATTACATCGGCGAGATGAGCTTGATCGACAACGACCCTCATTCGGCCACCGTGCGTGCCGAGGTGCAGACCGATGTGCTGACGCTGGGGCGCGCCGAGTTCGCACGCTGCTTGCCCGAGAACTCTTCGCTGAGCTACGCCATTTTGCGGGGCCTGGTGCAGCGCTTGCGCAATGCCGACCGCCAGATCGAATCGCTGGCCCTGCTGGATGTGTATGGCCGCGTGGCCCGCGCCCTGCTGGACATGGCCGACGACGACCATGGCGAGCGAGTCATCAAATCCAAGGTGTCGCGCCAGGACCTGGCCAAGCACGTGGGTGCCTCTCGCGAGATGGTCAGCCGCGTCATGAAGGACTTGGAAGAGCGTGGCCTGATTCACACCCAGGAAACCGGCTCGGTGGTGCTCAAGGAGCACCTGGTGGCCACGGCTTGATGCAAAGATTTCGCTGAAATGGCACCTCCGGGTGCCGCCAGCCGCCACAGTGGGCCGCCCGCGTGGCGGCTTTTTGCGTTTTGGCTTGGGCTCATTTCGCCCCACAATCACGCCATGAGCTACCCCTTGGGATCCCTGAACGACGATGGCCAGACGGATCGCCGCACTGGCGCTGACCGCGGTCTCGACCCGGCCGCCAGCCTGCGCCTGACCGGCCGCCTGCATCGCAACACGAACACCACGACCATCGAGCCGGTGGTGCCCGTGGAAACCACCTTTCGCTTCCAGGCTTGGTTGCTGGTGGGTGGCATTGGCTTGATCCTCATGTTGCTGGCCTTGATCAGCCATGACCCGCTCGATTCGGCCTTCACCACCTCGGGCCAGCACATCGAGCCCGGCAATTGGGTGGGTGCGTTCGGTGCATGGTCTTCTGACATGGCCTACGCCGTGTTTGGCAAATCAATTTGGTGGTTGATGCTGGTTGCGGGCCGCCTGTGGTTGAGCGCACTGGCTCTGTGGCTGCGCCGTGACACGGCTTTGTCGGCCCAGGCCTCGGCCCCTGCCTACCCGACCTGGCGCTTGTGGCTGGGGCTTGCCGTTTTGATGGCCGCCAGTTGCACGCTGGAATGGACGAGGCTGTATCGCAACGAGCTGGTGCTGGCCGGTCAGCACGCGGGTGGTGTGCTGGGTTTCACCTTGGGCCCATGGGGCATGAAGTGGCTGGGCTTCAACGGTTCAGGCGTGGTGGCCATTGGCTTGCTGGTGGCGGGCATGGCCATGGCCTTGAAATTCTCTTGGCTGGATGTGGCGGAGCGCATCGGCTCGCTGGGTGATCGTTTCAAGCAGCGCCGCGAGGAAAAGCGCGAGGTCGAAAAAGACATGCGCATCGGCGAGAAGGCCAAGAAAGAGCGCAAACGCGTGGTGGCCGAAGAGCGCATCGACATGCCCGTGTCGCCCGTGATCCCGCTGGTGATCGAGACGCCCATGGCCGAGGTGCCCAAGTCCGACCGCGTGGCCAAGGAGAAGCAAAAGCCCTTGTTCGCTGAGATGAATGACACCAAGCTGCCGCAGATCGACCTGCTCGATGCGGCGCAGGGGCGCGTGGAAACCGTCACGGCCGAGTCCCTGGAGATGACTTCTCGCATGATCGAGAAGAAGCTCAAGGACTTCGGCGTGGAAGTGCGCGTGGTGGCGGCCTCGCCCGGCCCGGTCATCACCCGCTATGAGATTGAACCGGCCACAGGTGTGAAGGGCTCGCAGATCGTGAACCTGGCCAAGGACCTGGCCCGCTCGCTCTCGCTGGTGTCCATTCGGGTGGTCGAGACCATCCCCGGCAAGAACCTGATGGCGCTGGAGCTGCCCAATGCCAAGCGCCAGATGATCCGCCTGGCCGAGATCCTCGGCTCGCAGGTCTACAACGACGGGCAGTCGATGCTGACCATCGGCCTGGGCAAAGACATCATCGGCGCCCCCGTGGTGGCCGACCTGGCCAAGATGCCGCACTGCCTGGTGGCCGGCACCACCGGTTCGGGCAAATCGGTGGGCATCAACGCGACCATCCTGAGCCTGCTGTACAAGGCCGAGGCGCGTGATGTGCGTCTGATTTTGATCGACCCGAAGATGCTGGAAATGAGTGTCTACGAGGGCATCCCGCACCTCTTGTGCCCCGTCGTGACCGACATGAAGCAGGCCAGCAATGCGCTGAACTGGGCCGTGGGCGAGATGGAGCGACGCTACAAGCTCATGTCCAAGATGGGCGTGCGCAACCTGGCGGGCTACAACAAGAAGATGGACGAGGTCAAGGCCCGAGGTGAGCTCGTGCCCAACCCCTTCAGCCTCACGCCCGATGAGCCCGAGCCACTCGATCGCCTGCCGCACATCGTCATCGTGATCGACGAGTTGGCCGACCTGATGATGGTGGTGGGCAAGAAAATCGAGGAGCTGATTGCGCGCTTGGCCCAGAAGGCCCGTGCGGCCGGTATCCATTTGATTTTGGCCACGCAGCGCCCCTCGGTGGACGTGATCACCGGCCTGATCAAAGCCAACATCCCCACGCGGATTTCCTTCCAGGTCTCCAGCAAGATCGACAGCCGCACCATCCTTGACCAGATGGGCGCCGAGGCCTTGCTGGGGCAGGGCGACATGCTCTACATGGCCTCCGGTTCCGGCTTGCCCGTGCGTGTGCACGGCGCTTTTGTGTCTGACGAAGAAGTGCACCGCGTGGTGAGCTACCTCAAGACGCAGGGCGAGGCCAACTACATCGAAGGCATCTTGGAGGGCGGCAACCTGTCGGATGAAGGCAGCAATTTGGACGGCTCGCCCATGGGCGCCAGCGATGGCGAGCAAGACCCGATGTACGACAACGCCGTGTCCATCGTGCTGCAGCACCGCAAGGCCTCGATCTCGCTGGTGCAGCGCCACCTGCGCATTGGCTACAACCGGGCTGCGCGCCTGCTGGAGCAGATGGAAAAGTCAGGCTTGGTGTCCAGCATGTCCACCAATGGCAACCGTGATCTGATCGCGCCAGCCCGGGGTGGTGATGGCGGTGCCACCGCAGCACCGTGGGACACCGAGTGACGCGGGTCTGAGGCCCTGTCGGCCATGGAACAAAGGCCCACCGCGTGATGCAGGTGGGCCTTTTCTTTGGGGGCTTGGCGTGGGCTCAGTGGCCGTTCATTTGATGTCGAACTGGACGCGGGTGCTGGGGCCTTTGTCTTCAGGCAGTCCCTCGGTACCGAGCTTTGACGAGGTCAACAACACGCGCTCGGCGGGGATGCGCTCGGCCAGGTAAGCCTTGACGGCATTGGCGCGTTGGTTGGCCAGGCCCTTGAGTACCTCGGGGCCCGTGGGCGCTGCAGCCTTGAGCAAGGCGTTCATTTCAGCAGCGGGCAGTGTCTTGGTGATGCCCACCATGTTGCGAGGCTTTTTGATGTCAGCGGCTTTGTAGGCAGCGGCCAGCCATTGCTCCTTCTCCTCGGGGGCGATGCTGACCTCGTCGGGTGAGGCATCCGTCGCTTTGGCTTTGGCTGCCACCATGAGCTTCATCACGTGGGCTTCGCGCAGACCTTCCACATCCAGCGCAGGGTCGGCGCGGCCGGTGGCTTCGAGCTTGAGTGAGGGGCGGTCCTTGAGCTTCGCGCTCAGGGTGTCGAGGCGTTTGGCGGCTGCTTCGTCAAGCGAGGCGCTGCCAGCCGGGAAGGGCACAAAGCCAAGTTCATCCCCACCACCGCCGCCTGACAGCAAGGCGAAGGGCGCGCTCAAGGCCTTGCCAATCAGGTTGCCGATGACCTTCCAGATGAGGGCGCCCACCGAGAACTGCGGATCGCTCAAGGAGCCTGAGATGGGCAGGTTGATGTCGATCTCGCCCTTTGAATTTTTCAGCAAGGCCACGGCCAGCTTCACGGGCAAGCCCGTGGCATCGGGGCTGTCGGTCTTGTCGCCAAAGGTCAACTGATCCAGGAAGATTTGGTTGCTGGCCTCCAGCTTGCCGCCGTCGATCTTGTAGTGCACGGTGACCGACAGCGCGCCTTTGT
>JBEANX010000202.1:0-4894 GCA_041165245.1 Pseudomonadota bacterium | reverse complement strand
CAGCGTGCTGGCCTCGGTCGTGCCGGCTGACACGCACTTGCAAGCCGTGCTCTACGTGCCCAGCACCGCCATGGGCTTCATCAAGGCCGGCCAGCGCGTGCGCGTGAGCTATGACGCTTTTCCCTACCAGCGCTTTGGCCAATATGGCGGCACCGTGAGCAGCGTGTCCCAAACCGACGTGCCCGTGCAGACCAGTGGGGCCGACCGCCGCGCCGTCTTCCTGGTGCGCGTGGCCCTGGACAGCACCGAGGTCAAGGCCTATGGCACGGAGATCGCCCTGCGCCCCGGCCACACCTTGACCGCCGACATCGAGATCGACCGCCGACGCCTGTACCGCTGGATGCTCGACCCCCTCTTCGCCTTCAGCGGCAAGCTCTGACATGAAGAAGAACAACCTGCTTTCCCTGTGGCCCAGCCGCAGCGCGCCGATGATCCTGCAGTCAGAGGCTGCGGAATGCGGCCTGGCTTGCCTGTCCATGATCGCCAGCTACCACGGCCATGAGACCGACCTGCTGACCATGCGTCGGCGCTTTGAGCTCTCCTCGCGCGGCGCCACCCTGGCCCGCTTGATGGAGATCTCCGAGCAGCTGGGCTTTGCCAACCGGGCCGTGCGTCTGGAGCTGGAAGAGCTGCCCGAGCTGCAATTGCCCTGCATGCTGCACTGGGACCTGAACCACTTCGTGGTGCTCACCCAGGCCACCGCCAACAAGATCACCATCCTGGACCCCGCCGTGGGCGAGCGCACGCTCACCCTCAAAGAAGTTAGCCCTCACTTCACTGGCGTGGCGCTTGAAATGGCGCCCAGCAATGGCTTTGTGCGCAAGGAAGAGAAAACCCCGTTCGACCTGCGCGTGCTCTTCACGGGCCAAAAAGGCCTGTGGCGCGCCTTCGGGCAGATGGCCGTGCTGTCCATCGTGCTGGAGGTCTTTGCCATCCTGATGCCCATGCTCAGCCAATGGATCGTGGACGACGTGGTGGTCAACCGCGACGCGCCGCTGCTGGCCGTGCTGGCCCTAGGCACTTTTCTGTTGGCCGTGATGTCCCTGGGCACCCGCCTGCTGCGTGGCTGGATCGTGCTGGGCGCCAGCGTGTCCTGGAAGATCTCATCCAGCACGAACGTGTTCCGCTACATGCTCAAGCTGCCGCTGTCTTACTTTGACAAGCGACACACGGGCGACGTGCTCTCGCGCTTCGGCGCGGTCGACCACATCCAGGACACCATCACCCACCACCTGGTTGAAACCGTGCTCGACGGTGTTGTCAGCCTGGTCACCTTGGGCCTGATGTTCATGTACAGCCCCACGCTGGCGCTGATTGTGCTGTGCGTGGCGGTGCTCTACGCCCTGGTGCGCTTTGCGGTGTTCAAGCCCTACCGCCAGGCGGCGGAAGAAATGATCGTGCGCCAGGCCAATGCCCAGACCTTCCTGCTGGAGACCTTGCGCGGCGTGGCCGCCATCAAGTTCTTTGCCAAGCCCGGCTGGCGCGTGGGCGGTTGGATGAACCAACAGGCCTCGATGGTGAACGCCACCGTCAAACAAGAACGCATCAGCATCTTGTACGGTGCCATCAACGGCATCATTGGCGCCATCGAGCAATCATTGGTGCTCTATCTGGCAGCGCAGATGATCCTGGACGAGAAGTTCTCCATCGGCATGCTGGTGGCCTTCCTGGCTTACAAGGGGCAGTTCCTGCAACGCGCTTCTGAGCTGCTGGAGCGCATCATCAGTCTGCGCCTGCTCAAGCTGCAGGGCGAGCGCCTGGCCGACATCGTGCTCACCGAGCCCGAAGCACCCTCGCCCGCCCAATCGGAAAAGCTGCTCGACCCCAACCAGCCCATGACGCTGGAGGCGCGCAACGTCACCTTCCGCTACTCCACGGGTGAGGAGCCCATCCTCAACAATGTGAGCCTCACACTGCGCACCGGCCAGGCCGTGGCCGTGGTGGGCCCTTCGGGCTGCGGCAAATCGACGCTGATGAAGATCTTGTCGGGGCAAGTCATGCCCGAGAGTGGCGAAGTGCTGCTCAACGGCATCCCCATCCAGCGCCTGGGCGCCGAGACCTTCCGCTCGGTGCTGGGCACGGTCTTCCAAGATGACCAGCTGTTCTCGTGTTCCATCCACGACAACATCGCCATGAACGACGTGGAAGCCACGCCGGAAAAGGTCGCCCACGCAGCCGCCCTGGCCCATGTGCACGACGACATCATGCGCATGCCCATGGGCTACCAGACCCTGGTGGGTGGCATGGGGGCCACGCTCTCAGGCGGGCAAAAACAACGCATCTTGCTGGCCAGAGCCATTTACAAGAACCCCCGCTTCTTGCTGCTGGACGAATACACCAGCCACCTCGATTTCGACACCGAATACCACGTGCAGCAAGCCATCAACGCCCTGGGCAGTGGCCGCTTCATCATCACCCACCGCCAGCACAGCCTGAGCGAGGGCGACGAGGTCTACATGCTCTGGGGCGGCCAGCTCATGAAGAAGGCGGAGTTCGAGGCCCGGCTGGCAGCGGCCACCACGGGCACCCCCGCAATGGCAGGGGTGAGTCAAGAAGACTCGGGAAAGCCTGCCTAGGCTGAGTGGGGCGAGAAGGGCATCATTCGGGCCTTGGCGTTGCCAATGCCGATGGCCCAATGAATCGCACCGGATGCTCATGCAGTTGACGAGACAAGCCCCACCTCCTGCCACCGCACGCAAACACACGCACACGCGCTCCTGGCTGGCGTGCGCTGTGGCAGCCGCCTTGCTGGCGGCCCCGCCAGCAGCCATGGCCCGCACGCCCAAAGGAAAGGCCCATGCGGACGCTGCGGCATCCAAGGCGCCGTCCTCGAACTACAACGGCCTTTTCGCCTCTGAGTGCGACATGATGGCCGACGGCCTGTACACCCAGGACATCGTAGAGATGCGCCCCATCGCACCTGATCGTGTGGAGGCCAAGTACCACAAAGCGCTTTACATCCAGGCTGGGTGCGCCCCCAGCGCCCGCCTGGGCACCCTGCACCTGCCAGTGGCCACATGGCAGCTCGACAGCGCGTTCAAAGTCGGCAAGTCCACGGCCCATCGCATCACCATGGTCATGCCTCAGGGCACCATCACCGCCACGGTGGACCAGGCCAACAAGCTCAAAGAAACCGAACAAAGCTGGGTGATGACGATCGGGGAAGAGCAAGTACCGCTCGACAAAGGCTCGCCCGCCTTGCAGGAGAAAGACCTGCGCTTGCTGGAAAAAAACGTGCTGTATTTCGGCGACCCAGGCAGCCCTGACGCCCAGAACTACCCGCAAGAACCCCTGCGCAACCACCCAATGAAGCGGATCAAAGCGGGCTGAAACCTATCGCCGCCTTGCCGCCCCCTTCACACCTGCGTGACCGCTTGCCCCGCTGCATGTGCCTCGCACACTCTGCCTCCATCACAGCCATGACACACCGCCGTTTGACCCTCCTGACCTGTTCCATGGTCGCATCTTTCGCCATGACCGCCTGCGGCGGTGGGGATGGCCAGGGGCCCACCTGGGCGCAAGATTTAAAAACAACGATCAATCCACCCGGCACCACTGCCGCCGTCAAACTGCCACCGCAAGCATCGTTGGCAAGCCTGGTGCCTGGCGAATACCGTGGCGCCTGTGAAGCACTCAGAACCGGCGCGCAGAACGCGAGCATCCTGGTGTTGACGGTCACACGAGAAGGCAACGACACCTACGTGACCAAGAGGCAAGACCTGTACGACAACCCAAGCTGCACCGATGACGCACTCCTTGGCTCGGCCACACAACCCGTCATGCGCCTGACGCTGGACAGCGAGGCCACGGATGCAGCCTCTGGACAGCGTTTTTTGAAGGTCAACGCCTCAAGCGCTGGCGGCAATGTGGTCTTCAAAGCTGAACCTGAGGCGCCACTGACGATCGACACCACCTCAAGCACCACCACCAAGCTGGTTTTCGAATCGTGGGACGACACACTCGAGCTGCCATCGAAGACCGCGGCCTCCGTCGTCAAGGATGTGTACGCCTTGATCGGCGGCTCGCTCTACCGAGGCAATGACGATTCCCGCCAGCCCGCTGGCTCTGGCTTTGCCACCCAGCTCAACTTGAATGTGCCCTACAAGCCATTCAAGTTGCTCGATGTCGTCCCTGGCACCTACGGGGGCGAATGCCAAGCGCAGGACTTTGGCACCGGCCGTTTGTACGGGGTTCTGGCAAAGGACGAATTCCTTCCCAAAGGTGAGGATCAAAAGGTTCGTTTCATCACCTCATTGGAGGTTTACGACCAACCCGAGTGCATCGACACGCTGCTGTACATCGTGAAGTACCCCACGGTGTCGGTGGACACGGTGGGCAACAACAAGGTCAACATCAGTGACGACGCCACACAGCCTTTGACGGTGGACGCGCGTCAGGTCATCCTGAACTACCCCGCAGGTACGGTTGAAGTCATCCTGGATCAGGAGGCTCAAACCAACGGCTTGATCAGCGTCAGTCAGGGCGCAGATGGGCCTGTGGTGACATTCCCAGCCGACAAAAACAACAAGCTCACGTACCGTAGCAAGAGCGCTGAAACGGTCAAGAGCTTACGTTATGCGGCAGGCCCCTTGGTGTTCTTTGGCGACCCTGACCCACAAACGGCAGACCCCGTCACCAATTTCCCGACCAAGCTGCTGCAAAACACGCCTTTGTCTCTGATTCCCTGATCCACCAACGGCAGGCCCATCACCAACTTCCCGACCAAGCTGTTGCAAAACATGGCTTTGTCTCTGATAGAGCGCCTGATATAAAGCCTTTGAATCCATCTCGTTTGACCAAGAATCATGAAACTGCGTCGCCTGATCACTTTGACCACCACAGCCACGCTGGCCGCCTTGTTGTCTGCCTGCGGTGGCGGAGGGGAAACCGGGCC
>JBEANX010000201.1:0-3217 GCA_041165245.1 Pseudomonadota bacterium | reverse complement strand
TTCTGTCAGCCGTGTAGCGGTTGATCATCGAATCCATGTTGCCCGCCGTCACGCCCCAGAACAAGTTGGGCTTGCCCAGCACTTTGAAGGGGTCGGCACTCAGCCAATCAGGCTGGGCGATGATGCCCACGCGAAAGCCTTGGTTCTCCAGCATGCGGCCAATGACGGCCATGCCGAAGCTGGGGTGGTCGACATAGGCGTCGCCCGTGACGATGATCACGTCGCAGCTGTCCCAGCCCAAGGCGTCCATCTCGGCGCGCGTGGTGGGCAGGAACTTGGCCGTGCCAAAGCGCTTGGCCCAAAAGGGCTTGTAGTCGCTCAAAGGCTTGGCCAGCGGCATGGCTGGCGCGGCCTTGAGGGCTGGCGCAGTCGCAATGGGCGCGGTTTGTGCGGACGTGGTGTCGACTTCTGTGGAGGGCATGTTCTAACGCGAGGCTCGCGTGGGGTTCGCGTTGGCGGGCAACCCTCCATTATCCCTGTTCCCCCTGGTTCACGTGCGGCAGCCCTTCACGGGCAGGGGGCTTGGTGCCGCGCTTGAGGCCCTGCATGGGGCCCTTGTTTGCGGGGCGCTTGGGGGTCAGGCCCGAGTGCAAGCAACATGGGGGTCGTTTATCGTGCCTCGCATGAGCAAAAAGCCAAGCGAAGCACCTGAGGTGCCCAATGCCCGTCGTCGCCTGCTGGGCGGTTTGTCTGCCAGCGCTGCAGCTGCTTTGTTGCCTGGGCCTGGGCAAACCGCTCAAGCGGCGGGCGCAAGCCTTTACGGCAACCTCAGCACCGATGTGGTGGTGATCGGCGGTGGCTACGCCGGCCTGGCTTGCGCGCGCGCCTTGGTGGCCGCCGGCCGCCAGGTGGTGTTGCTCGAAGCGCGTGACCGCGTGGGTGGGCGGTGCCAGAACCAGAAGCTGCCGGCGCCCTATGACCGCTTTGTGGTGTCGGCCGGGGCCGAGTTCCTGGGCCCCACGCAAGACCGCATGTACGCCCTGGCCAAAGAGTTCGGCATTGCCACCACGCCGGTGTTTGACACGGGCAAGCTGGTCAACATCACGCGGGGCAAGCGCAGCACCTACACGGGCGTGTTGCCCACCAACAACCTGCTGACCACGGGTGATGCAGGCCTGGCCTTGCTGTCGCTCGATTCGATGGCCAACAAGGTGCCGCTGGAGGCCCCCTGGACAGCGCCCAAAGCGGCCGAGTGGGATTCGCAGTCCTTCCAGAACTGGGTGGACAAGAACATCTCGCTGGCCGATGCCCGCGCACTCATGCACACGGCCTGCCTGGCCTTGCTGTGCGCCGAGCCCAGCGAGATCTCCTTGCTCTTCATGCTCTGGTACATCCGCTCGGGTGGTGGCTTGACTTCGCTGCTCTCGACCACGGGTGGTGCGCAGCAAGACCGCGTGGTGGGCGGCTCCCAGCTCATTGCCGACGCCATGGGCCGCGCCCTGAGTGGCCGCATCTACTACAACTGCCCCGTCACCTCGGTGGAGCAAGACGCCCAGGGCGTGACCGTGCGTGGCGCGGGCTTCACCGTCTCGGGCCGCCGTGTGGTGGTGGCCATGTCGCCCAGCATGGCCGGGCGCATCGCCTACAGCCCGCTCGATGGGGCCATGCAGTTGCGTCAGCAGCTCATGCAGCGTGTGCCCATGGGCTCGGTCTGGAAGGCCCATTGCGTGTACGAACGGCCCTTCTGGCGGGATGCCGGCCTGAGCGGACAGGTCTCGTCCGACGCCTTCATCACCAAGGTCACGTTTGACTGCACGCCTTCCGCGGCTGGCGCACCGGGCGTGCTCATGGGCTTCATCGAGGGCCAAGACGCCCGCGTGGCCTTGGGGCTCAGCCCGGCCGAGCGCAAGCGCCGTGTGATCGAGGCCATGACGGCCTACTTCGGGGCCCAGGCGGCCAACCCGGTGGCTTATGTTGAGAGCAACTGGCAGGCTGAGGCCTACAGCGCCGGCGGCTACACGGGTTACTGCCCGCCCGGGGTGCTCACGGCTTTTGCCACCTCCTGGCGCAATGCCGTGGGGCGTGTGCACTGGGCCGGCACCGAAACCTCGTCCGTGTGGGCGGGCTACATGGAAGGCGCGGTGCGATCGGGTGAGCGTGCCGCCCAGGAGGTGCTGGCGCTTTGATCACCAAGGGTGATCATTCGCCCTGATCACTCCCCTTGATCGCCCAGCAGTCGGGCCTTGACCTTCTTGCCCTTGACCTTGATGGCGTTCAGGCGGGCCACGGCCTTGCCTTCCAGGCCTCGGGCCACGGCCACATAGGTGTGAAAGTCGGTCACGTTGATCTTGCCGATCTGCGCGCCTTCAAAGCCGCCGTCGCCGGTCATGGCACCCAGCACATCGCCAGGGCGGATCTTTTCCTTGCGACCGCCCAGGATCTGCACCGTCACCATGGGTGGCAGCAGGGGCTCCTTGCTGGCGGGCTTGAGCGCGGCCAGCGGCTGCCACTTCGATTCCTGGCCTTGTTGCAGCTCGATGTTGCCCACGCGGCCCATCTCGTCCATGCTGGCCAGGTTCAGGGCCAGGCCTTCGGCGTCGCCCCGGGCGGTGCGGCCAATGCGGTGGATGTGAATTTCAGGGTCAGGGGTGACGTCCACATTGATCACGGCTTCCAGCTGGGCGATGTCCAGGCCGCGAGCGGCCACGTCGGTGGCCACCAGCACCGAGGCGCTGCGGTTGGCAAACTGGATCAGCACCTGATCGCGGTCACGTTGCTCGAGGTCGCCATGCAGGGCAATGGCGCTGATGCCCTGGGCCGTCAGCACATCGACCAGGTCGCGGCACTGCTGTTTCGTGTTGCAAAACGCGATGGTGCTGGCGGGTCTGAAGTGCAGCAGCAACTGCGGCACGGCATCCAGACGGTCGTGGCGGTCCACCTCGTACCAGTGCTGCTTGATCTTGCTGGCCGCGTGGGTGCTGGCCACCTTGATCTCCCTGGGGCTGCGCATGAACTGCGCGCTCAGCTTGGCAATACCCTCGGGGAAAGTGGCCGAGAACAGCAGGGTCTGGCGGTCACGGGGGCACTGGCGGGCCACTTTGACGATGTCGTCGTGAAAGCCCATGTCCAGCATGCGGTCGGCTTCGTCGAGCACCAGGGTGTTCAGTTGGCTCAAATCGAGCGTTTCGCGCTCCAGGTGGTCCATGAGGCGGCCGGGCGTGCCCACCACGATGTGGGCCCCATGGGCCAGGCTCTCAATCTGGGGGCGCATGGTGCT
>JBEANX010000200.1:0-5576 GCA_041165245.1 Pseudomonadota bacterium | reverse complement strand
GACGCCATCCGCCGCTATGTGGCGGAGGTCAAGGGCGGCCGTTTCCCCGATGAAAACATCCACGCATATTGAGAACATGCTCACCCTCCACACCGTGGCCGAACTGCGCGCCCACCTCCGTGCGGCCCCTGCGGCCCCCATTTTTGTGCCCACCATGGGCAACCTGCATGAAGGCCACCTGGCCCTGATCAAGCAGGCAAAAGCCATCGCTGCTGACACGGGCGCGCCTGTGGTGTCCAGCATCTTCGTGAACCGCCTGCAATTTGGCCCCAACGAAGATTTCGACACCTACCCGCGCACCTTGGGGCGTGACGCCGAGTTGCTGCAAGGTGCTGGCTGCGATGTGCTGTTTGCGCCCTCGGAAGCTGAGCTTTACCCCCAGCCCCAAGGCTACAAGGTGGTGCCACCGACCGAGCTGGCCGACATCCTGGAAGGTGCCTTTCGCCCCGGCTTTTTCACGGGCGTGAGCACCGTGGTGCACAAGCTGTTCAACCTGGTTCAGCCTCAAGCTGCCGTGTTCGGCAAGAAGGACTACCAGCAGCTCATGATCATCCGCAACATGGTGGCGCAGATGGGTTTGCCCATTGACATCCATGGCAGCGAAACCTTGCGTGCTGACGATGGCCTGGCGCTCTCATCGCGCAATGGCTACCTCAGCGAGCAAGAGCGCCGCGAGGCTGTGCAGCTGATCGCCGTGCTGCGCGGCATCAAGGACGCGGTGCGCGCCCAGCGCAACGATGGCAAGCTCACGCTGGAGAGCGTGGCACAGCTCGAAGCCCAGGCCATGGCCGCGCTCACCGCCTGGGGCTGGAAGCCCGACTATGTGCTGGTGCGTCGCCAGAAAGACCTGCTGCCCGCCTCCGACGAAGACCTGGTGCGTGGCGAGCCCCTGGTCAGCCTGGCCGCCGCCAAGCTGGGCAAGACCCGCTTGATCGACAACCTGGAGCTCTGAGGCATCATGCGTGGCGCCTCAGGCCAGATGCCTCAAACCTGTTCGAGCAGGCTTTGCAGGAACTCGATGGCCTCTGACTGAACCCGGCTGCGCCGCATGGGCGGCAGGCTTTGCCAGATGCGCCTGCCGTATGGCTTGTCGATCAGGCGCGTGTCGCAGATCATGAGCACGCCATGGTCGGTCTCGCTGCGAATCAGCCGTCCGGCACCCTGCTTGAGCGCGATGATGGCCTGTGGCACCTGGTGCTGCATGAAGGGGTTGCCGCCACTTTGTTCCAGCAGCTCCAGGCGTTTGGCCAGCACCGGGTCATCGGGCGGCGCGAACGGCAGCTTGTCGATGATGACGAGCGTGAGCGCATCGCCCTTCACATCGATGCCTTCCCAGAAGCTGTGGCTGCCCACCAGCACTGCACGACGAAGGCGGCGGAACTCATCGAGCATCATGGGCCGTGGCGCATCGCCCTGCATCAGCACGCTCAGGTTCAATCCTTCGCTCTCGATGCGCTGGCGCAAGCGCTCGGTGGCACGTTGCACGGCGCGGTGGCTGGTGCACAGCAGGAAGGCCCGCCCGCCGTTGGCCACGATCAAGGGCAGGGCGGCATCCACCACCGCATCGGTGAAGTTTGGGGCATTCGGCGCAGGCATGTCCTTGGGCACATAGAGCATGGCCTGCGTGGGGTAGTCGTAGGGGCTGGACCAAGCTTGGCACTGAGCATCTTGCAGGCCCAAGGCCTCTTGAAAATGCTTGAAGTCTTCCTTGACGGCGAGTGTTGCCGATGTGAAGACCCAGGTCTTGCGCGCCATCTCTTGCGGCTGCTCGGGCGCAGAGGTTTCGTCGCTGATGCCTTCGTGCCAAGCTGGCTCGTCGTCCTCACCTGGGGTGTGTGATTCGCCCAGTCGTTGTCGCCTGAACACCTCGGCCACCGAAATGGGCGTGCGGTGCAGCTGGATGCCCATCTGGCTCACGTCCAGCCAGCACAGCTCGGGCTGGTCGGCACGCTCGGGGTGGCCCCACAGGCACAGGCGCTGCATGAGGCCATCGGCGCGGCGGTGCAGTTGGGTCATGTCGGCGCTGCGGTCGCGCTGGGCGTCGAGGAGGTCGCGCAGCTCACGCAAGGTGTTGCGCAGTTCGTCGACCGCCGGCCACACAGGGTGCGAGGGCGGCAACTGGCTTTGCGACCACTTGGACATGCCCGCATCGAAGCACAGGCGCAAATCCTTCAACGCCTTGTCGACGGGCGCAATGGCGTCTGGCCAATGGCAGGCATCGCGTGCATGTGACATGCCGATGGCCTTGATGTCGCGCAGCAGGTCCATGACCTGCGCGCTGCTCACGGTGTCGCCAAAGAACATGGTGGCCGTGTCGGGCAGCTGGTGCGCTTCGTCAAAGATGATGGTCTGCGCTGAAGGCAGCAGCTCGGGCGCGCCTTCTTCACGCAACATCAGGTCGGCAAAGAAGAGGTGGTGGTTCACCACGACCACGTCGGCGTCTTGCGCCTCGCGGCGCGCCTTGAGCACGAAGCAGTCGTTGTAGAAGCTGCAGTCACTGCCCAAGCAGTTTTCGCGCGTGCTGGTCACACGCATCCAGATGGGCGCCGTCTCGGGCACGGTGGCGCATTCGGCCTTGTCACCCGTGCTGGTCAGGGTCTTGAAGCGGTTGATCTGGCCCAGGTCTTTCACATCCTGGCGGCTGCCCAGCAAGGTGGCGTCCTGGTTGGTGCGCTCCAGGTGGTGCCAGCACAGATAGTTGCTGCGGCCCTTGAGCAAGGCGGCCTTGATGGGCAGGCCCAGTGCATCGCGCACATTGGGCAAGTCGCGGTTGAAGAGTTGGTCTTGCAGGGCCTTGGTGCCTGTGGAGATGACCACCTTGCCACCGGCCATCATCGAGGGCACCAAGTAGGCGGCTGTCTTGCCCACGCCCGTACCCGCCTCCAGCACCACCGAGCGTTGCTCGGCAATGGCCTGCAAGATGGCTTGAGACATCTCGATCTGCTCGGTGCGCACGCGGTAGCCGGGCAAGGCGCGAGCCAGGGGGCCGGAGCTGGCAAACAACTCGCGCAGGTCGATGTCCAGGGGCAGCGGCACATTGCTGGGTTGTGCGTTGGCCTGTGCGCGTTTGCTGACGGGTTCGGGCCAAGCGGGCGCAGCCGCAGCCACGTCTTCAGGGAATGCTGCCATCAGGGCAGCGATGTCTTCGCTGTCGTCTTCATCGGCTGGGTTGGCGGGCGGCAAGGCCTTGCGTGAACTCATGTCAGGTCTCAAGGCGTGATGCGTTGTACCGATGCGCCCAAGGCGCGTTGCAGCGTCTCCAGGCAATCTCTGCGGTGCGCCTCTTCGGTGCTGTCGCTGTCGCGGTTCAAGGGCTTTTGCAGTTGGGCCACCAGCAACTGGGCCTGCTGGCGAAACTGCGCACGCACATCGGCACGGCTGCCGCCACGCAGCACTTGCATCGACAGGCGGTTCACGTGTTCGCGCTGCAAGTTGCGTTGCCAGGGTGCGTTGTCCATGCTCTCGCTCTTGCGCTTCGCTTTGGAGGTGGGCAGCGTGGCCGGAGACCAGATGGCTTCGCGCAAGGTTCGGTGCAACTCACGCACGGTCAATGGCTTGGCTTCGCGGTCACGGGTCTTGTCGATGTTGTCCAGCAGGCGCTCGGCCAGGGTGTCTGACATCAGCACATTCAGCACATTGCGCTGCAGTTGCACCAACTGATCTGCCACGGAGAAGTCCGTAGCGGGCGTGGAGGCGGTGGGGTCCTGGAAGGCTTCGATGCGCTCAAAGTAATCAGGTGCCAGTTGCCGTTGCAGTTTGGGTGGGATGTTCAAGGCGCGGCTGGACAAGAACTGCTCGCTCAACAAGGCCAGGGCTTGGCGCTGTGTCGTTGCAGGCAAGGGGTCGAGCAAATCGCGGCCACTGCCGGGGGCATCTCGGCGTGTGACGATGCCTCCCACTTGCCGAGTCAAGACATTGGCCGTGCGCTCCAGGTCGCGCAGCGCATAGGCGATGCGGCGGCGCTGCAGCTGGGGCTCGTCGGTGGGCTTGAGCACCACAGATGCTTGGCGCTCGATCAGGTCGCGAGCCAAGGCAATGCGCCGTTGCCCGAAGGCGATGGGGTCGCGGCCCAGGTCGAACACCAGCGATTGAGGGTCCAGGCCCAGGGCGTTGTCTTCATCGGTGCCGTAGTCCAGTGCCACTTGCCAGGCCGGTTCGGCACTGCGGTCAGCGATTTGACGCAGTGCTTCTTGCTGCGCTTTGGCATCACCTTCGAGTGGCTTGTAGCCGTATTCGATGGCCCAAAGGTCATAGGGGCCCAGCGTGGTCTGGAAGGGTGAGCCGGCTGGCTGCCCTGGCAGGTTCAGGTTGATGGGCGCGTAGTCCATCACCGAGGCGCTGTTGCCCACTTTGCGCGTCAGGTCGAGCTTGTCGAGGTCGGCATTGACATGCCAGCGCGAGGCACGGAAGTTATGCCGCAAGCCCAGCGTGTGCCCGACCTCGTGCATGGTGGTGTCCTTGAGGTAGGCCAGCACAAAGGCTTTGACCTCCTCGCTGTCAGGAGGCAAGTCGCGGTGTGCGCTCAGGACGTCCAAGGCATAGCCCAGTTGCTCGGAAGCCAATGCGGAATGCTCACAACGGGCGTCATCATCGCCATGGAGCGCATGCTGGCTGTCTAACTCGCCATGGGCATTGTTGGCGCCCAACACCTGGCTGCGTGCGGTGCGGATGGCGCGTGATGACAAGCCCTCCATGCCGATGTCAGCCGTGAGGATCTCCCCGCTGCGTGGGTCCACATGGCTGGGGCCGATGGCGCCAAAGCTGGGCCGGTGGTTGCTCATCCAGCGGATGATGGCCTGGCCATTGCCCACGATGTCTCGGGGCTCGGTATCGGTGGCCTCTTTGACCTCGATGGCACCTTGATACCCGATGGCTTCAAAGGCCTGGTTCCAGGCCAGCACGCCCTCGCGGATGGTGTCTCGGTAATCCTTGGGGATGCTCTTGTCCAGCCAGTAAATCAGTGGGCGCACAGGAGGCGAGAGCGCTGCCTTCGGGTCCTTCTTCTCAAGGCGCCAACGGTTGATGAAGCGTTGGCGAGGGCTGCGGGCCAAGTCGTTCGAGAAATCAGCCACCGTGCTGGTGAAGTAACCCACGCGGACATCGGCCTGGCGTGTGGGTGCGGTGGCTGCCGGCAGCGGCGAGAGCGTGTACTGAACGCTCAGAAAAAGGCTGCGTGGGTCTGGCAGTGCCGATGGCACAGACGGGGCCGCGCCAGGTTGGGCGGTGGTGTTGATGCTCCCGGTGGCGAAGTGCTGCTGTACCTCGATTTGCAAGCCGGTGCTGCTGGCCCGGGTCTGCGTGATGGTGGTGTTGCGTCCGTCCAGCCCATAGCCCTGCTTGAAGGTCAGGTTGAGTTGCATGGCCAGGCCCAGCAGGTCACCGGTGAGCAGGCTCGACACCTCGACCAGCACCGTGCTGCGTTGCGGGTGAGCCGAACTGGCCACGGGCACACTGGCCAGCAAGCTGGGCGAGAACGCCGCTTGCACCGCCAAGGATTGAGCGGTGTCCTTGTCGGCCCGGAAGGCCGCGTTGATGGCCACCAGCTGCACCTGCTGGTTCACCTTGCGGAACTCCAC
>JBEANX010000199.1:0-2594 GCA_041165245.1 Pseudomonadota bacterium | reverse complement strand
TGGCTTGACCCTCGGGGCTGTCAGGGTGCACGGCCAAGGTGTCGGTGGTGGTGCCGGGCGTGTTGGCATTTGCGCCCTTGTCGCTCAGCAGCCAGTGCGCCTGGGCTCGCAAGACCCCTTCGGCACGGACATGGTCCAGCGGCGCAAAGTCCACGTTCAAGGTGGTGGAGGTCGCCAGGGCTGGGCAAGATCGCTCGCACACCGTCCAGCCAGGCAGCGCCAGGCGCAGGCGCATCACGAGGTGGTCGGTCAGGCCCAACGCCAGCGGCTCGGCCCAGACGGTGTGGGGCCATGGGGCCAACAGGGTGTCGGCTTGTCGATACCGCACTTTGTCGGTCTGAAGGTACTCGGGGATGCCAACACGCCGCACGACCAGCACGCGCGTTGCGGCAGGGGGTGTTGCCGCATGCACAGGGCTGGCAAGGGGCAGGGGCTTGGGCAAGGGCAGTGACAACCACTGCCTGGCAGGAGACGGGCTGGCGCATCCGGCAATAGCGAGGAGCGCGGTCAGCATCGCCTGCCGCATCAAGGGATGAGGTGTCATGGGGCTTCTTTCTGGCCAAACAACAAGGCGTTGGGCTGTCGCTCCAATTGCTCCGAGAAGGCCCGAAGGCTGCGCGCGGCTTGCGAGAGGTCACGCACGGCCAACTCCACATCGGCGCGCAGTGGCGCACCCGGCGCACTCAGATCGGCCAGGTTGGCCATGGCCACTTGGGCTGCTTGCGCCGCCTCGCGTGTGCCTTGCAAGGTGCGCACGAGTTCTGGCTGGGTCTGCAAGACCACCTCGCGTGAAGTGTCTGACAGGCGCGCAATGGATGCCAGTGTGGTGGCCGATTGCGCTTGCAGGGTTTGCAATGCCTGGGTGCCCACAACCAGCGTCTTGTTGGCTTGCACGCTGGTGTCATGCAGCTGCTGACTGGCGCTTGTGACTGCCAAGTGCGTGGCCTGGAGGGTCTTGTCCAGGCTGCCCAAGGTGCGCCTGATGTCGTTGACCAGATCGCTCAAGGGCAGGCTGGTGAGCTGCTCCAGCAATGCATCCATCTTGTCGTGCATGGCGGGGATCTCGGGCGTCTTGCGGTGTCCGCCTCCCTGCAGGTGCAGTGGGGTCTCGGGCTTGAAGTCCAGATCCACGGCGGTCTGGCCAGTGACCACGCTTTGCAAGATCAGCTGGGCCCGCAAGCCGCGGCGCACCAGGTCGGGCACATTGCTCAGGCACTGGCCATCTGGTCCGCCCATGCGCAGCGTGCCGGTGCCCAGGCTCAGGCCCACCGGGATGCGGGTGGCCAAGGTGGTGGGGTCCACCTCGATGCCGATGCTGTCGACATCGCCGATCTTCACGCCGCGAAAGGTCACCGGTGCGCCCACATAAAGGCCCCGCACATTGCCATCGAAGTACACCACGGCCTTGAGCTGCTTGGTGAACAGGCCTTTGCCGCCCAGCGCGATCACACCGGCCACGATCAAGGCCATGGCCGCCAGCACGAAGGTGCCAATGATCAGTGGGGTCTTCTTCATGGGGCGACCACGTCCTGTCGGTGCAAGAAGGCAGCGACGGTGGGGTGCGCAGGTGCGTCACGCAGGCTGCTGGGCTTGCCATGGGCAATGGGGCGCTTGCTGTCGGTGTCTAGGAAGATGCAGTCATCGGCCACGGCAAAGAGGCTGGGAAGATCATGCGAGACCATCAGGATGGCGCAGCCGGTGCGCTGGCGGATCTCCAGGATCAGGTCGTCCAGGTGTTTGGCGCTGCTCGGGTCCAAGCCGGCTGAGGGCTCGTCCAGGAACAGCAGGCGCGGCTGCGCTGCGATGGCGCGGGCCAGGCCCGCACGCTTGGTCATGCCGCCGCTGAGGTCGGCCGGTCGGTAGTCGGCAAAGGCGGCCATGCCCAGCCACGACAAGGTCTCTCTGGCGCGGGCCTCACGGGCAGGCGCATCCAGGCTGGCTTGCTGCTCCAGGGGCAGCAGCACGTTGTCCAGCACTGACATCGACGACCACAAGGCCCCACTCTGAAAGAGCGCACCGAACCCTGCACGCAGGCTCAGGCGCGCGGCATCCTCGCTGGCCCAGTAGTCGGTGCCGTCGTACAGGATCTGCCCACCCGCAGGTTCGAGCAGGCCCAGCAGGTGCTTGAGCAGCGTGCTTTTGCCGCAACCGCTGGTGCCCAGGATCGCAAAGATGGTGCCGGGCTCGACCTCGAACGAGACCTGCTCCTGGATGAGCCGCTCACCCCGGCGCATCATCAGGTCTTTAACTTTGAGCAATGCCACCTAGATCCCCAGCACGTTGGCGCACACGGCAAACACGGCATCCAGAGCGATCACGCCCACGATGCCTGCCACCACGGCTTGGGTGGCCGCCTGGCCCACGCCGGCAGCCGTGCGCGGCGCATGCAGTCCGTGATAACAGCCCGCCAGGGCAACCAACAGCCCGAAGGCCATGGCTTTGGCAAAGCCCAGGCCCACGTGGTCAAAGCTCAGTGCTTCTACGCTGCGGTCGAAGTAGGCCGCGCCCGGCAGCTGCAACATGCTGGCGCCCACCAGAAAGCCCCCCACCAGCCCAGCCACACAGCCAAAGACATAGAGCAAAGGCATCATGGC
>JBEANX010000198.1:0-5359 GCA_041165245.1 Pseudomonadota bacterium | reverse complement strand
TGACGCACCTGTTCGGTTGTCAGGCCTTTGGTACGACGAAGGATGTCCCCCAAAGAGTTGTCCTGCACATCCAAAGGAGGCATGTCGGTGTCAATGACGGTCGCCACATCGTCAAGTGAGTGAAGTTGGCTTGGATGAACGGTCATGTTGTGGTCTTAACGGACATTGACTCAGGCGCGAGCAGAACTCAGCTTGAAAGGCTCGGAGGTCGCGCCAGATTTCAGCTGCTTTTTGAAGTTCGGGATGCTGCCTGCGTAAGGCAAATGGAACAGGTCGTCGATCTCGGCTGTGGTGCGCAAGCGGCGATCCAGGCGCTCCACCACCAGCACGGAAACCAAGGCCAGCAACAGGCCCACGAGGGTACCAAGGGCCACGTTGGCGAACATGCGTGGGCTGCTTGGGAAAGATGGAACCGCCGAGTACTCCAAAGGCACCACGTTGTTTTGCACAGCCTGCGCCTCAAGGGAGGTCATGTTCATGCGGGCCAGCACGCCGTCGTAAATGTTCCTGGCATTGTCAACATCTCGCTGAAGCATGGCGGCCTCGTCTCGCAACTGCTTGAGCTTGAGCACCTTGGTGCGCTGCTCTTCCAAGGAAACTTTGACTTGAGCCGCGCGAGAAACACTCATGGAGTTGTTGATGTTCACACTTGTGCTGACACGCTGAATTTCTGCGTCCAACTTGGCACGGATGTCAATGACGTTGGTCTTGAGTTCGATGGTCTGAGGATGGCTGTCACCCAAACGCGTGCGGATCTGTGACAACGCCACCTCTTGACGCACCAAGTCTTGCTTGAGCCCAGCCACCAGGGGACTGTTCATGACATCCTGGGTATCACGTGCATTGGCTTTGACCGCAGCGCGGCGGCTCTCGGAATCTGCCACAGCCGTCTGCATGCCCACATAGGTGTTCGAAAGCTCGTTGAGGCGTGCGGTCTCCACGTCCAGACGCTCATCGGTGACCACAATGCCTTGGCGCTGCAAAAAAGTAGAGAGCTTGTCTTGCGCCGCTTGTACACGTTCACGCATCTGTTTGGAAGAGCCCTCAAAGAAGACGCCGTATTGCTTCGCCGGGTCCGTGCGGAGCTCCATCGAAATCTCAAGATAAGCAGAGACAAACGCGTTGACCACGGCAGAGGCAAATTCTGGATCGCTGGCCTGATATTGCAAATTGATCACGTTGGAGCCACGCGAGGGCCGTGCCTCCAGGCTGCTTCGGATGAGCTGAGCCACATAGCCCTCAAAGCTGCCCGTGCTGTTGGTGGATTCCACCCACTTCTGGCGAAGCGATGCTGCCTCGGTCAACTTGAGGTTTGCCACCACTTTTTGTGCCACTCGCATGCTGGTGATGACGTCAATCTGAGTCATCAAATAGCTCGGTGCAAGGATGCCTTGCGGAACCCCGCCAGCAATGGGGTCAGGTGACTTGACGTCCACCAGCAAAGAGGCGGTGGCCGTGTAAGTCTTGGGCATGAGCCACGTGAAGGCACCCACCGTGCCAACAATCAGCGTGAACACGGCTGCGGCCACCAGCCAGCGTGCGCGCAAAATGGCCACAAGTTGTTCAAAAGTCATGAAGAAACACCTTTAAATTCGATGCAAAGCGAGTCACTTGACACGCTCAGTTTGCGCTGGAAGCAGCAAGCCTGCTTTGGAAATCCTGGTATGCGAGCGCGATGCCATCCTCCAGCTCAGTACGGGCACGCCAGCCCAAACCAGTGAGCCGAGAAACATCCATCAGCTTGCGCGGAGTTCCGTCAGGCTTGGTGGCATCAAAAGCCAAGTCACCCTTGAAACCAATCACACGCACCACAGTTTCCGCCAGTTCGTGGATCGTGACATCCGTACCTGTGCCGATGTTGACGATCGGGCCATCGTAGCCTTGCTCCATGAGGTGCACACAAGCATCAGCCAGATCGTCGGCATACAGGAATTCACGCAGGGGCGTGCCCGTGCCCCAGACAGTCAAACTGCGATCGCCTCTGACCTTGGCCTCGTGCGCCTTGCGGATCAGGGCCGGCAGCACATGGCTGTTGTTGAGGTCATAGTTGTCGTTGATGCCGTACAGATTGGTGGGCATGACGCTGACGTACTGTCGGCCGTATTGATGGTTGTAGGCCTCGCACAGCTTGATGCCAGCGATCTTGGCAATGGCGTAGGGCTCATTGGTGGGCTCCAGCGGTCCGGTCAGCAGGCAGTCCTCCTTGAGGGGCTGCTCCGCGAGCTTGGGGTAAATGCAACTGGAACCCAGGAACATCAGCCGTTGAACACCCGCCTGATGAGCTGCATCGATGAGATTGGTCTGAATGACGAGGTTCTGGTAGAGAAACTCGGCCCGGTAGGCATTGTTGGCTTGTATGCCACCCA
The DNA here is from genome assembly GCA_041165245.1 of Pseudomonadota bacterium. Classification (GTDB taxonomy): domain Bacteria; phylum Pseudomonadota; class Gammaproteobacteria; order Burkholderiales; family Burkholderiaceae_C; genus Aquabacterium. The sequence continues at coordinate 2,993 of JBEANX010000198.1, read as the reverse complement.
CCTTGGCTGCCGCAATGAACACATAGTCTGGTTGCTGCGCAGACATGAAGTCACGCACGGCGCGCTGATCCAGCAGATCGAGCTCCGAACGAGTGCGGACGATCACCTCTGCATGCCCCTTGGACTGCAGCCTCCTGACAATGGCTGAGCCCACCATGCCGCGATGGCCGGCCACAAAAATCTTAGCGGTGGAGGTGTTCATATCTTGCTTGGCGAACAGTCGTGTGGGTGCGCAATTCAAAGAGCCGGATGAGGTCAACAAGTTCAAACTGAGATGAACTTTCAGGCATCACATGCACCAGGCACATCAGCCAAGGCAGGCACACCTGCTTGACGTTTCGGTCAGTCGTGCAAAGGACAAGGCGCGCAAGCCATCACTTCAACCGGCTGCGCAACCTTTCCGGGCAAATGCCCTCGGAGCCCGAGGGAGACCGATCACTTCAGACCAGAGAGCCCTTTGCTGAGTGCATTGGCATCCAAGCCAGAAGCAGCTGGTGCCACAGACTCAGGTGCAACAGGCGCAGCCGTTGCGCCGCTGGCTGCCTTCTCTGCAAATTTGCCGATGTACTCAACCTTGGCTGCGGTCCGCAGGTCCTTCACGTGCTTTTGCATCCACTCCTGACGGCGGGTTTCACTGAGGTAGCGCTCAATCAGTGGCTTGGCCTGCTCATAGGTCAGCGGCTGCTCGCGACTTGCCACCACCAAGATGGCCTTCATGCCGCCATTGCCTTGCTGATACAAAGCTTGCCCATCTTTCAGAGCGGAAATGCGGTCAATGAGGTTCAAAGGCAGGTTTTCAGCGGGCTGAGTGACCTGATTGACGTTGAACTTCAGCCCCGATGCCTTGAGTGTTTCGCCAAATTGCTGGGGCGAGCTGCCGGCTTCGAGCTTGGCTTGCAGGTCCTTGGTCTGGTTGGCATCACCCTGGATGGTGAACTCCTGAATCATGTACAGGCGGCGAGCGCTGAAGAGTGCAGGCTTGGAGTCAAAGTACTTCCTGATGTCTTCACCGGAAGGGGTACCCACGCCAGCACCAGCGGCCTTTTGCATGTAAGCCTGAGCCAGGGTGGCGCGGCGCTGAGCGTCCAGCAGTTGGACGATCTTGGGGTCGCGGTCAACCTTGCCTTCGACGGCTTTTTCAACGGCGAGTTGCTGGTCAATGAGGCCTTCGAGCACTTGGCGACTCATCGCATCGGCCTGCTCTGGGCGCAGACCGGGTTGACGCTCCAGCAACAGGTTGATCTGATGCACGGTCAACTCCTCACCGTTGACACGGGCGGCAGTCTGACTGGCGCTCTTGGATTCACCCTTGTCGCCACCGCAACCAGCCAGAACGGCTGCTGCGATCACTGCAGGAACGAGTGCCAGGCGGGGCAAAGAGAGAAAACGCTTCTGATTGAACATGACGGATTGCATAGGACAGTGAGGCGAAAGGGTTGATGAGTGAGCTTGAATTCCACGGGTAGATCAAGCAAAACGCATCTGGTTCCTGCGGGAGATCCCTGGGATGAAAAGAGTTTGCGAGTGTAGTTGGCTTCAAGCCGCTCCTTCAGGCGGCGTGCTGCCTTTGGGCTCCGTGTATTCCCGCAAGCAACAAGCCCACTGTCACGCCACTGACATGCGCCCAAGGTGCCAAAGGGAGGTCTGCACCGGGCCTGATGAGGGTGGGCCCGCCACCCAGGCTCGACGTGGCCTCCCAGGCCACTTTGACCAGCACCAAGAACACCATGGCCGCAAAGACTCGCGTGCCGATGGCAGGGCGTGCAGCAAACAGCCACAGCACCAGCCCCGCATGCAGCACGGCGGAGGCACCCATGTAGTGCATCAAACGAGGATCGAGCAACAAGGCCAGATGGGTCAATGGCCATGCCAGAAGGAGCATGAGGGCCCAGCTCGTGCCGACTCGGGTGCGCCACCCCATGAGGGCCAGGAGGGCCAGCCCCACCACATTGAAAGCCAGGTGGCGTTCACTGCCATGAAGCCAAGCGGCGCTCCACCAGACCCAAGGGGCTTGATGCCACCCGGCAGCAGGCCTCAGCACCAGGTGATGCCAAACCTCAGGCCACAGCCCCGGCTCGTTCAGCGGCGCCCACCCCAGCAGAGCCGAAGGGACCAGGATGGCCAAGCACACCAGCCCCCAGGCCAGCCCCGGGGGGGCGCCGAGCTTCATGCGTGGCCGAAAACGTGTTGCCACGTGTCAAGAACGGCTGCACGGTGCGCCGCCACGTCGGGCATGTCGCTGATGTCAAGGCGGGTGGGTGCTTCGTCCAAGCGCGAGCGGTGTTGCAGGCGGCGCAAGTCGCGGTAGGCATTGCCCGCCTTCAAGCTCAGGCCCTCAGGCAAAAGGCCTGCAGCTTCGGCCAACTGCAGCACCGCGATGTTGCCCAGGTTGCCCATGAGTTCAGGGTGGGCATGGCTGTGGGCCAGCACGAGGTATTGCACGGCGAACTCGATGTCGATCATGCCACCGGGGCTGTGCTTGAGGTCGAACAGTTCAGGCGGGCAGGCGTGGGCGGCTCGCAGCTTTTCGCGCATGGCTCGAACTTCGTCGCGCAGCGCTGCCGGGTCTCGCACGGTCGACAACACGGCCCGGCGGGTCTCGTCAAAGCGTGCAGCCAAGGCGGGCTCGCCCGCGCACCAGCGCGCCCGTGTGAGGGCCTGGTGCTCCCAAGTCCAGGCGGTGTTGCTTCCGCGTTGGCGCTGGTAATCGTCATACGAGTGATAGGAAGTGACGAGCAGGCCGGAGCTGCCATTGGGGCGCAAGGCGGTGTCGATGTCGAACAGTTCGCCCACCGAGGTGCGCAGTGTGAGCCAGTTGATCAGCTTGCGTGCAAAGAGCATGTAGGCGTCGATCGGGCTGGGGCTGTCAGGGCCGGCGGTGGGGTCGGGTGCTTCATCGCAGGTGTCGTCGTAGACAAACACCAAATCAAGGTCGCTGCCGTAGCCCAACTCTTTGCCACCCAGCTTGCCGTAAGCGATGACGGCAAAGTGCG
>JBEANX010000197.1:0-10244 GCA_041165245.1 Pseudomonadota bacterium | reverse complement strand
AACGAGGTGTTTTTGGTCGAAGGCGACTCTGCCGGTGGCAGCGCCAAGATGGGCCGCGACAAAGAGAACCAGGCGATTTTGCCGCTGCGTGGCAAGGTCTTGAACACTTGGGAAGTGGACCGCGATCGCCTGTTTGGCAACACCGAAATTCACGATATCTCGGTGGCCATCGGGGTGGACCCACACGGCCCCACCGACAGCCCCGATTTGAGCGGCCTGCGTTACGGCAAGGTCTGCATCCTGTCAGACGCTGACGTGGACGGCTCGCACATCCAGGTGCTGCTGCTCACGCTGTTCTTCCGCCATTTCCCCAAGCTGATCGAAGCCGGCAACATCTACATTGCCCGCCCGCCACTGTTCCGTGTAGATGCGCCGGCGCGTGGCAAAAAGCCCGCGGCCAAGCTCTATGCGCTCGACGAAGGAGAGCTCACCGCCATCCTGGACAAGCTGCGCAAGGAAGGCTGCAGAGAGGGTGCCTGGTCCATCAGCCGCTTCAAGGGCCTGGGCGAGATGAATGCCGAGCAACTGTGGGACACCACCCTGAACCCTGACACGCGTCGCCTGTTGCCCGTGGCTTATGGCGAGCCAGGGTTCGACGCCACAGCGATCTCCTTCAACAAGCTGATGGGCAAGGGCGAGGCCGCATCACGTCGTGAATTGATGGAGTTGCGAGGCGATGAGGTTGAGATCGACGTTTGATGGCGTCGATCTAGGCACGAAGCCAGGGCCAGTCAGCCCTGGCGCAACCATCAGGCAACGCGGTTCTTACGGCGCGTCATGGCACCCAAGCCGACCAGGCCCAGGCCCATCAATGTCCAGGCACTGGGCTCAGGGACGGGGCTGATCTTCTGGAGGGTGGCGAACACGCCGGCGCCATTGCTCAAGTTCAGGGTCGCTCGGCCCACCTTGAAGTTGCTCAAGGCGCTCAGATCTGGCAGTTCCGTGCCGGCGAGGGCTTGGTCATAGAACAGGTCGATCGACACCGATGTCACCACACCGGAGGGGGACACTGGCTGCGGCGTGAAGACCAGTACTGGGTTCACCTGTGACTGCAGGTCGTTGAAAGTTCCGGGGAGGAGCGTGCCGAAGCCCCCAGTGTTGAGCGTGACGCCGGTGAGGTACTTGATGTTCAAGGACTCCACCGCACCAAAGGGCCCGGGCGTGCCAAAGCGAGTGCGAGTCACGGTGATGTTCTCGCAGGCCGCAGGGCATGTCAGCTCGGGCGCATTCACCACCGAGAAACCATTGAGTTCAGTGCTGAGGGCGTTCACAGCAGGCGGTGTGGGTGCCGGTGCTGGCACAACTGGCAGAAAAACCCCGCCGCTGGAGGCGTAGAGAAAGCTGGGGAGGTTGGGTGTGCCTACGATGTTTAAGATGGACGAGGTGTTCGCGTTTTTGTAGACCGTGACCTTGTCGCTCGTTGGCGAAGGAAACGGCACCACAAGGCTGGGCGCTTGAATGGGCAACAAGCTGTCAAAAGAGAACAGGCCCGTGAGCGAGTCGCCAACGTTGACTTTCTTGTCACCAATCAGAATCAGACCCAGGTCGTTGCCCGAAGCTGTTCCGTCGATCTGGCCGATGTAGCCACCTTGTATGGTCGCGGCTTGCGCGGCAATGCTGATGGTCAGCAAGCCGGCGGCGGCGATGTACTTGTTCAGTCTCATGATTTCCTGACCCTGTGTGTCGCGTTTGTATGAACCTCATACGATTGTAGGACGAGCCCCCCATCAATGGCCGGGCATGCACCCCCTCGAATGGTGTGGCTTGCCCCACTCGCTTTGGGCCGGCAAGTCCAGCGGCATTGGTCCTGTCTCGCAAGGGTTTGCGTCAAGTTCTGGCCGTTTGGGTCGAAAATGAACGTCATGCAGGTCTGTCAAACGCAGGACGCTCCCCATGAGTGAACACCCAGGGCTCAAGCTCTCTTTGGAGCCCATCGAGCCACCCCCCTCCAAACCGCCGGTGCTGGACCCCTGGGGTGCGCAAACTGAACTGGCCACCCAGTTCATGCCGCGAGGCGACGACAAATCTGACCTCAGCACGCCGGTTGATCAAACCATCGGCAAGGCAGTGGGTGATCAGCAGTGGGAGCTGTTCGTGTCATGTGCGCCGGCCGATGCGCTGGCCCAGCAGTTCGACATCCGCCTGCCCACCTTCATGGCCTTGCATGCGCTGGGGCAAGCCTCCTCCAAAGCTTTCCTGGCCGATGTGGCGGGGTACCTTGAGGTGCCCTTGCAGCAACTGGCGATCCGGCGTCAGGGCTTTGGCACGACCCTGGCCACCTTGTGGTTCGCCGAAGTGCCAGGTGCCAACGGGCAACCCATCCGCATCTACGCTTGCGAGGCAGAGGGCGAGCCTGCTCCGACGGCTGATTTGGCCCGCTTGCTTTTGTCTCGCTGCAAGGTGAGCGCAGTGCTGCTAGATGGCATGTCGCTGGGCGGTTGGCAAGCTCAAGTCAATGCCTTGGATGCACTGATGCCCCAGCCCCTGCGCCCAGGCTGCGCCATGTTGTTGCAGCCTTTGTCGGCCGCGCCAGAGCTGGAATCATTGCGAGCAGGCTTGTCAATGCGCCTGGGGCCTGCTTTGCGCAGTTTGCCGGCGGCCTCTCAGCCCTTGCAAGCGTGGGCTGCTTTGCCTGCAGTGTGGAATCAGCTCATGGTGTCCTCACACCCCGGGGCTCCCGCTCAGTCATTGCCTACTTTTGTGCCCAAGGCCGCCCCAGCCAGGCACGTGATGGGGGCACAGGCGATGGCCCCTGCCAGCGCCGCTGCAGCTGCAGCTGCTGTTGCTTCGCCGTGGCAATCGGCTTGCGTGGCCTTGGTGGAGCGTTATGGCGTTCAAGCCTGTTGCGCCTTCAATGCCAGAACCTTGGCCACCTTGGCGCATGCGGGCCCGGAGCAGCCTGAGGCTTCCTTGATGGCTCGCCAAGGGCGAACCTTGCTGGCGGCCATGGCTTCCAGCGGGCAAGTGCTCGGCCTTGGCAAAGCCGTTCAAGAAGCGCAGATCGTCCTGGCGGATCTTGTGTTGCTGGTTTGGCAAATGCCCCAGACGGCTGCCAGCGGTGAAGACATCCTTTGGCTGATGTGGATGCCGCTGAGGCAGCAAGGCAGTTGGCCTGCCATCAAGGTGGCCTTGACGCGCTCGCTGGCCAAGGCCTGAGGCCCAGGCGCTGTCAGAGCGTGTTCAGCCTGCCTTGCCAATGCGCAGCCTGTGCCTTGATGGCATCCCGATCTGATTCGCTCATCTTGTCGATCTGCCGGTAGACCATGCCAATGCGTGGGTTGCGCCTGAGGGTGTCGTCATGGCGCAGGTGGAAATCCCAGTAAAGCGCATTGAAGGGGCAGGCCTTCTCTCCCAGGCGTTCTTTCTTTTGGTAGTGGCACCCCTTGCAGTGATCGCCCATGCGGTCGATGTAAGCCGCGCTTGACACATAGGGTTTGGTGGCCAGCAGGCCGCCGTCGGCGAACTGGCTCATGCCCACGGTGTTGGGTAACTCCACCCACTCAAAAGCGTCGATGTAGACGCCCAGGTACCAGTGGTGCACTGCTTGTGGGTTCAAGCCAGCCAGCAGCGCAAAGTTGCCGATCACCATCAGCCGCTGAATGTGATGCGCATAGGCCTGTTCCAGTGATTGGCCGATGGCCTGGCGCATGCAGGCCATCTGGGTGTCGCCCGTCCAGAACCATGTGGGCAGGGGCAGGGTGTACTTCAGGTGGTTCTGCCCGTCGTAGCCTGGCATTTGCGCCCAGTAAACGCCGCGCACATATTCACGCCAACCTAGGATCTGGCGGATGAAGCCCTCGGCTGCGGCCAAAGGCACTTGGCCGCTGCGCCAGGCGGCTTCAGCCGCGTCGATCACCTCGCGGGGGTGCAGCATCTTCACGTTCAAGGCGAAGGACAGCAGCGAGTGAAACAGGCGCCAGGCCTTGGAGGTGAGGGCGTCCTGAAAGTCGCCAAAGTGCGGCAGGGCGTGGGCCACAAACGATTGCAGGTGATCCAGCGCTTCTGCACGGTTGAGCGGCCAGGCCAGTTGTTCGGCCTGCGGGTTGCCAAAGGCCTTCACGCCGGCCGCTTCGATGGTTTGCCACAGGGCGCTGTGGTCATGTGGCGTGCGCCAATCCTGAGGCTCAGCAGGCAGGCCAGGCCATGGCTTGCGGTTGTCGTGGTCGAAGTTCCATTGGCCGCCCTCAGGCTTGCTGGCTCCATCGAGCAGCACACGGTGTTTGAGGCGCATCTGGCGGTAGAAATGCTCCATCAGCCATTGTTTGCGCTGGGAGAACATCTCCTTCGCTTCGAGGCGATCGGTCAGGAAGTGGCCCGTGTCGACCATGTCGACCTGCAAGCCATGTGTGCCGCTTTGCGCGGCCCAGCCCGCGAGTTGAGCATCCAGCCGCCATTCGTCGGGCGCTTGGTACTGCACGCAGGTGGCGCCGTAGTGCGCCGCGAGGGCTTGCAGGTTTTCGGGGATGCTTTGCCTGTTGCTCGCATCGTCGATGGCCACGTATCGCACACGGTGGCCCGCTTCACGCAAATGCCTGGCGAAATCACGCATGGCCGCGAAGATGGCCAGCACCTTTTGGGCATGGTGCAGCACGTAGTCCGTCTCTTGCCGAACCTCCATGAACACATGCACGACGCTGGCGTCTACCGTGTCAAACCAAGGGTGCTGCGGGTTGAGCTGGTCGCCCAGGATGAGTCTCAGGGTGCTCATGTGTGGAGCCTCGCTGGGTGTTTCATGTGGTGCCCCACATGCGGCGGTAGAGGCCATCTGCATCGTGGTCGCGGGTTTGCTTTTCAACATTGAAGCGGCGGCCGCCGCGTGGGTCGGTGCCGCGCCCGGCCACATAGCCCCAGTTGCCCTGGTTGCTGTGCACGTCAAAGTCGATCAGGCAGTGTTCGAACCACGCCGCCCCTGAGCGCCAGTCACAGGCCAAGTCATGCACGAGGTAGCTGGCCACGATTTGGCGCATGCGGTTGGAGAGCCAGCCCGAGGCCGCCAGCTCGCGCATGCCGGCGTCCACCAAGGGCTCCCCCGTGCATCCATGGCACCACCGCTCAAAAGCGGCCTGGTCATGGCGGGGCGTGGGCAGCTGGCTCAGGCCACGGGCGCGGTACAGCGTTGCACCATGTTTGAGGTGAAGCAGCCGGAAGTGATCGCGCCAGAGCAGTTCGAACCACAGCCAGTAGGAGCCGTCGCTGGCGCCATGCTCGGCCTCGAAAGCGCGCAAAGCATGCATGACTTGAGGCGCCGACAAGGCGCCCGTGGCCAGCCAGGGCGAGAACTTGCTCGAGAAATCAACCCCGCTCAAGCCGTTGCGTGTGGCCTTGTAGCTGTGGGGCAACTGGCGCGCCAGGTATTGCGCGAGGTGGGCTTGGGCGTTGTGCTCACCTGGGCCGAAGGTGGCCAGGTGGTAGGGGAAGGACGAGTGATCACTGCCCGCCAGTGTTTCGGGGGCCATCGCTTGCCATGGATCGCTGGTTGCCGATGCCGAGGCCGATGGCAAGTCGGGCAGGTCAGGCACAGGAGGCAGCGATGAGGGCGCGGCAAGGGGTGCGCGTGGCGCCACCCCTGCGTTCTCAACTCGCTGACGAAACGCTGTGAACACATCGGGCATTTCGTCGGCCGCGAAAGGCAGCGCCTCCGGCTCAAGCAGGGTGGCTTGCCATTGCAGTTGAAGCTTGCAAGTCCCGTTCGCCAGGCCTTGCTGCAGGTGCTCGGCCTGTGCAAGCTCTTCAGGTGCTGGGATGGCCTCGGCGTGCACGGAAACCGCCTGGAGCCTTGAGGCCAAGTCGATCAGTGAGGGCGCTGCATCGCCCTGAAGCACCAGCAATCGGCTGCCCAGGCGCTGTAACTCATGGTCCAGCGCCTTGAGCGAGCCTGCCAGCCAGGCCCGTCGGTGCGGCCCCATGCGGGCCTGCACCCAGCGGCTTGGCATGGCCTGCGAGGGCTCCCACACAAACACGGGCAAGAGTGGCAGGCCTCGCTGCGCCGCTTCATGGCGTGCGGCGCTGAAAGCCGGGTTGTCCGCCAAGCGCAGGTCGCTTCGGAACCAGTGGATCACACAACTCATCGCAAGCATTTGGCTTCAGGGTTGGTAGGCTTGGCGCCCGACTGGCGGCACCGGTCGGAGCAGTACTTCACCTGCTCCCAGTCGCGCTCCCATTTTTTGCGCCAGGCAAAGGGCCGCTGGCAGCACTCGCAGACCTTGGTCGGCAGCTCGGATTTCTTCTTCATGCGCATTCAAAGTTCCAGGCTGAGTTGCTCAGCTTGCGGGGCTGCTGTTGTTTTGGCTGTCCGTGAGGCGCGCCTACCGGCCTTGCCTTTGCGCGAGCCATGTTTGTCCACGATCGCCGCTTTGCCGGCTTTGACCTCGGGCTTGGCGCGCAGCCCATGCAAACGTGTTTTGCCTTCGCGGGTCGCCGCCTCCAGATCCACCACCGGCAGGGGGATGTCCACCCCGACGCGCACACCGCATCGCTCTTGAACATCGGGCGGCATGCGCCAGGGCTCAAAAAGCCAGGTGTCGGGTACCTTGCGCATGGCCGGCAACCAGCGGCGAACAAAGTGACCTTTGGGATCGTGGTCTTGCGCCTGTTTGATGGGGTTGTAGACCCGCGTGGTGTTGATGCCCGTGGTGCCCGATTGCATCTGAAGCTGGCTCCAGTGGATGCCCGGTTCATAGTCTAAAAACTGTTGGGCCAGCCACAGGCCCACGGGGCGCCAGTGCAGCCACAAAGGGTAGGCCGCCACCGACACCAGCATGGCCCGCATGCGAAAGTTCAACCAGCCCGTTTCGCGCAGCATGACCACGCAGGCGTCCACCATGGGCCAGCCGGTGCGGGCGTTCACGAGGGCTTCAAAGCGTTCCTGGTTGAAGTCGCCCTCGCGCAAGCCGTCGTAGCCACGGTGCAGGTTGCGCCATTCCAGCTCGGGCTCGCTCTCCAGCTTCTGGATGAAATGGCAGTGCCAGTGCAAGCGGCTGATGAAGTTGTGAAGGCCGGCGATTTGTCGTTTGTCTTCGACTTCATGCAAAGCCTCGATGCGTCGGTCCGTGGCCTGCACCACTTCGCGCATGCTCAGGCAACCCCAGGCCAGGTAGGGTGAGAGTCGCGAGCAGGCCGTGGGCGCCGACAGCGGCGAGGAAATGCCGCCTCGGTACTGCCCGCAGCGCTCGGTCAAGAACTCTCGCAGCACACTCAAGGCTGCCTGTCGCCCCCCTCGTTGGCGTTTGGCTGGGTCATGGAGGTTTGTGCAGACCGCTTGAGGCTGCGGCCAGGCCGGGGCCTGCCACGGGGCATCCACGAACTGCAATTCAGGCACGGGCAGTGTGGGGGTGCTCATGTGAGCCTCCCAATGCGCTTGCCACAGGTTGCGGCTTTTGAGGCGGCGCACCACGCCGAATTGCGGGAACTCTTGCCAGGCCACGCCATGTTCGCGACACCACGTGCCCACGGCTTTGTCGCGCTGGAAGCTGGGGTCGTTGCCCGTTTCCTCGTGGGCGTACAAAGCCTCGAACGGTGCCACCGCGTGCAATTCAGACAGCACATCCTGGAGTTCGCCCAATTTGACGTGCAACACGCCGCCTCGCTTTTGCAAGGCCTGATCCAGTGCTTGTGCCGATTCAAGGGCAAAACCCAGGTGCTGGGCCGAGGCGTCAGGGTGTTGCCAGAGCGTGGGTTCGACCACGAAGAGGCACAGCACCGGCCCGCGTTCAGCCGCCGCTGCCAGGGCGGCGTGATCATGCAGGCGCAGGTCGCGCTTGAACCAGACGACGCTGTAACTCATGCGCGGCAGTCTAAGAGGCGCGCGTGTGGCTGGGCGCACTTTGAAGCCGTGCCTTCCGGTTTTGTGCCGCCAAAGCTTGGGCAAGCGCCGGACAATCTTTCAGGCGCTGCCACTACACTTCGCACCGAAGCCTTCGGTCTCTGAACACGCCTGCGATGTCCCAACAAACGATTGATTTCAGCCCGCCCCCACCCCCTGGCGATGGCGACTCCTTGACCCTCTCCCACTACGCCGAGCGCGCCTACCTGGAATACGCCCTGAGCGTGGTCAAGGGCCGGGCCTTGCCGGATGTCTGCGACGGCCAAAAGCCCGTGCAACGTCGCATCCTGTATGCCATGGACCGCATGGGCCTGAGCTTCGCGGGCAACAGCGGCCCCAAGCCGGTCAAGAGCGCCCGCGTGGTGGGTGATGTGCTGGGCCGCTACCACCCGCACGGTGACACGGCCGCCTACGACGCCATGGTGCGCATGGCGCAAGATTTCGCGCTGCGCTACCCGCTGATCGACGGCCAGGGCAATTTTGGCTCGCGTGATGGCGACGGCGCAGCCGCCATGCGCTACACCGAAGCCCGCCTGGCGCCCATCTCCCGCCTGCTGCTCGATGAGATCGACATGGGCACGGTCGATTTCATCCCCAACTACGACGGCTCCACCGAAGAGCCCAAGCAGTTGCCGGCGCGTCTGCCTTTTGTGCTGCTCAACGGCGCCAGTGGCATCGCCGTGGGCCTGGCCACCGAGATCCCCAGCCACAACCTGCGCGAAGTGGCCGCCGCCACCGTGGCGCTGATCAAGAACGACAAGCTGCCCGACGCCGAGTTGGCAGAGTTGCTGCCCGGCCCGGACTTCCCGGGCGGCGGACAGATCATTTCCAGCCCCACCGACATTGCCGATGCCTACCGCACGGGCCGTGGCAGCCTGAAGGTGCGTGCTCGCTGGAAGATCGAGGACATGGCTCGCGGCCAGTGGCAATTGGTGGTGACCGAACTGCCGCATGGCACCAGCTCGCAAAAGGTACTCGAAGAGATCGAGGAGCTGACCAACCCCAAGGTCAAGGCGGGCAAGAAGGCCCTCACGGCCGAGCAGACCAACCTCAAGACGGCCGTGCTGTCGGTGCTGGACACCGTGCGCGATGAATCGAGCAAGGACGCCGCCGTGCGCCTGGTGTTCGAGCCCAAGAGCCGCGCCATCGATCAGCAAGAGCTCATCACCACCTTGCTGGCCCACACCAGCCTGGAGACCTCCTGCTCGATCAACCTGACCATGGTTGGATCTGACGGCAAGCCCACGCAGAAGAGCTTGCGCCAGATGCTGATGGAGTGGATCGGCTTCCGCATGGAAACCGTCACCCGCCGCACGCAACACCGCCTGGGCAAGGTGATGGATCGCATCCACATCTTGGAGGGCCGCCAGCTGGTGCTGCTCAACATCGATGAGGTGATCCGCATCATCCGCGAGAGCGACGAGCCCAAGGCCGCCTTGATCGAGCGCTTCAAGCTGTCAGAGCGCCAGGCCGACGACATCCTGGACATCCGCCTGCGTCAGCTGGCCCGTCTGGAAGCCATCAAGATCGAGCAGGAGCTGTCTGAGCTGCGCACTGAGCAGGCCAAGTTGGAAGAGATCCTGGGCAACCCCGGCGTGCTCAAGCGCACCGTGGTCAAGGAAATCGAAGCGGATGCCAAGCAGTTTGGTGACGATCGCCGCACCCTCATCCAGGCCGAGAAGCGCGCCGTGGCCGAGGTCAAAGTCATCGACGAGCCTGTCACTGTGGTGATCAGCGAGAAGGGCTGGGTGCGTGCCCGAACGGGCCATGGCCACGACCCGGCCAGCTTTGCCTTCAAGGCGGGAGATGGCCTGTATGGCACTTTCGAGTGCCGCACGGTCGACCCACTCATCGTGGTGGGCAGCAATGGCCGCGTGTACAGCGTGGCCGTGAGCAGCCTGCCCGGTGCCCGGGGGGATGGTGCGCCCATCACCACCATGATCGAACTCGAGTCCGGAACTCAGCCCTTGCATTACCTGGCTGGCAACGTCGATCAGACCTTGCTGCTGGCCAACAGCGCAGGCTTTGGCCTGCTGGCCAAGCTGGGTGATTTGATGACACGCCAGAAGGGTGGCAAAGGCTTCCTCACGCTGGACGAGGGCGACAGCATCCTGCCGCCTGTGCTGCTCAAGCCGGCGCACACCCAGGTTGCCTGCCTCTCGCAAGACGGCCGCATGCTGGTGTTCGGCCTGGATGAGCTCAAGCTGCAATCCAACGGCGGGCGCGGCCTGACCTTGATGGATGTGGATGCCAAGAAAGAGCCCTTGGTTTCGGTGGTCACGGTGCACAACGGCGTGCGCGTCATTGGCACCACCCGTGGCGCCAAGCCCAAGGAAGAAGACGTCCGCAACTCGGCCTTTGTGGCGCACATCGGCAAGCGCGCCCGCAAGGGCAAAGTGGTCGACGCCTTCCAGAAAGTGTT
>JBEANX010000196.1:0-4119 GCA_041165245.1 Pseudomonadota bacterium | reverse complement strand
TGACAAGGCCTATGTGGTTGGCGAGGTGCTGGCTGATTGCTCGCCTGCCGACGCCGGCACCAGTGATCGACCTGGTGTGGGTGGTGTTCGCTTGTTTCTTGACGATGGCACCTCCGTGAGCACAGACGGCCAGGGGCGTTTCAGCCTGTACGGCTTGCGAGCCCGCACACATGTGCTCAAGGTCGATCCCACCAGCTTGCCTTCGGGCATGGCGCCGCTGCTGACCAGCCACCGGCAGGCTGGCCAAGCCAGCTCGTTCTTTGTCGACTTGCGCCGTGGCGAGCTTCAACGGGTTCAAGTGCTCTTGGGCCCTTGTGGGGCAGAAACCAGTGAGCTGCTGCAAGCCCGAAAATCGGCAGCGGAAGCAAACCAAGAGATCGACTGGATGGCCGAGTCCATGCAAAAGGACGAGCGAGCCATGCCTGTGCAAGACCCCAAGTCATTGCCCTCACAAGGGTTGCTGAAACGGTCAGGTCAGGGCGCTTTCAACGCTGGTTGGACGCCAACACAGGTCTTGCCAACAATTGCAAAGGGCAGCGATGGCGCAGATTTTGATAAGGCGCCTGAGCGCGAGGACGCCAAGGATTTTCCCAGCGATGATGAGTTGTCGGCCTTGCCATCTGGGCTGGGCTTTATGCGGCCCGCGGCCGACGAGGTTTTGGGGCAACGTCAGACCCGTGTGTTGGTGCGGGCCCAAGGAGAGTCGCCAACAGAGCTTCTGGTCAATGGCCTGCGCATCCCTGCCACGCAGATCGGTCGGCATGTTCACTTGACCGAACGCGGTTTGCATGTTTATGAATACGTGGGCATCGCCCTCCTCCAGGGCCGTAACGAACTGCTGATTCGCCAAGGCACGCAACAGGAAGAGCGCCGGGTGCGTGCCGCTGGCGATGTCGATCGCTTGGTGCTAAGCGTGGACGATGCCGATTCGCGGGTTGCAGGTACTGCCCAACGCATCAAGGTGCGGGTGCGACTGCTTGATGCTGCTGGCTTGCAGCCTGATGTGCGCCTTGCGGTGACCTTGGATGCCAGCTCTGGCCGATGGTTGGCAGCCGATGCCAACCTTCAAGAGCCGGGCCTTCAGGTCTTCGTCGAACATGGTGAAAGTAGCTTTGACCTGGCTGCTCCTGAACAAGCTGGTGATGTGAGCCTCCAGGTGCGCGCAGGTTTGCTGCAGGCTCAGCATACGGTGCATGTGCAGGCTGACCTGCGACCCATGTTGATGGTCGGGCTTGTGGAGGGGCAACTCTCGTTGGGTAGGCTGCGCATCAACAGCCTCAGCGCTGTGCGCCGAGAGGACGGCTTTGAAGACGAGATCATGGTGGTGGCAGGTCATGCCGACCAGGCAGTGCGCCTAGGGGCGCGCACCTCTTTGTTTGTCAAAGGCAAGGTACGCGGCGATGTGCTGCTGACCATGGCCTATGACTCGCAAAAATCTGGTGACACCACTTTGTTTCGCGACATACAGCCCGATCAGTTCTATCCGGTTTATGGCGATGCTTCGTCCAAAGGCTTTGATGCCCAGTCAACGGGCAAGCTGTATGTGCGTCTGGACCAGAGGCGCTCACACTTTGTCTTGGGTGACTTCCAGACGACGTTGGACGCGCAGACGCGTCTCAGTCATGCCAATGGCGAGATCAACCTAGACGAGCGACGCCTCTCCCGCGTGAACCGGGCCTTGCACGGAGCACAACTGCATGCGGAGACTGACGATAGCCGATCAAGGTTGGTCAGTCACTACAGCGAAACGCACAGTCAACAGGCTGTGGATGAGTTTCCTGCTGTCGGCATCTCGGGCCCCTATGTGCTCAAGAAAGCACCCTTGGTCGAAAACAGCGAGCGCGTGGAGATCATCAGCCGCGATCGCCAGCAGAGGGACAGGGTTTTGGACGTTCAGCGCCTTGCCCGCTTTACCGACTATGAGATCGATGTCTTGACCGGCCGCATCCTCCTGCGTGCGCCAGCTCCCAGCTTTGATGCCGATCTCAACCCCCGCTTCATCCGGGTCGCCTATGAGACAGCGGGTGTAGGGGCGAGTTACCCGGTGGCTGGGCTAGATTTTCGCCACCGTCTCAGCGAACAGGTGACACTCGGTGGCAGCTGGTACCACGATGGCAAACCAGGTGAGGAGGCCGATGTCAAAGGCTTGTCGACCTCCGTGACTTTGGGTGATCACAGCGCCCTGGTGATGGAGCTCGCCCAAGGCAGCACAGCGTTGGGTGATCGCCATGGGCTGGCTCGACGCCTTGAAGTCACGCACGAAAACGGGCCGATCAAACTCCAGGTTCAAGCCACCCAACTTGACCTCGGCTTCACCAACCTTTCAGCGGGCATGACCCCAGGTGTGGCCGAGTTCAGCTTGCGTGGGCAATGGCGCACTGACAGCGGAACGCTCTACAAGTTGGAGCGCCTCCAACACCGGGAAGAGGCGACCGGACAACACCGAGAGACAGACCGCGTGGGCGTTCAGAAAACCTTGAGTGACAGCCTACGCCTGGACGCCAGCGTGCAGCACCGCCAGGCCGATCTGCGTGCAGACCAAAACACCATGGCGGCCAAACTGCTCTACAGCGTGCCGGGGCTGCAACAAGCCGTGGCTTATCTGGAACACGAGCAGGATTTGGCCCATTCAGAGCAGCGCATGACCGCCCTGGGTGGCGAGTGGCAAACCCAGGGGGGCACACGTCTGTATGCCCGCCACACGCTGCAGTCGAGCCTTACTGAGGTGCAGGATGCTGGCACTGTCAACCGGCGTTATGGCAGCTTGTTGGGCGCCAGCAGTGAAGTGGGTGCTGGTGGGCAAGTGTTCTCGGAATATCGCATCAGCGATGCCCTGTCGCAGCGGGACGCCGAGGCAGCACTTGGAATGCGCCAACGCTGGGCCATTGGCAGCACCTTGACCCTGCATGGTGGTTTGGAAACGGTAAAAGCTTTGACGGGCACCTCGGCGGCGGCGGGGCAAGTGGTCAACGCAGGCGTGGAATGGGCCCCAGATTTGCGTTTGAAAATGAGTGAACGCATTGAGTGGCGAACCACACCGGATGCCGACACCTGGCTGAATGTGCTGGGCATGGCGTATCGGCTGGACGAGCAATGGACGGGCTTGATCAAGAGCGTGTCACGCGCCACCGACAGCCGCCATGTGGCCGACTCATCAGAAGCTTCCCTTCAGTTGGGTGCCGCGTATCGTGGGGGAGCAAGCCACCCCTGGACTGCGCTCACCAAGCTGCAGTTCAAGCGTGAATTGCAAACGGCCACTGATCCGCTGGCATGGCAGCAGCGGCATGTGCTGGTTTTATCTGGTCATGCCAATTGGCGAGCTGACGCTCAGCGGCAATATGCATTCCGTGTGGCAGCCAAATGGGCCACCGAAAGCAGCGCCGACTTGCAAGCCCGGCAAGACATGCAGCTTGTGTCTGCCAAGGCCAGCTGGATGCTGACACCACAAGTGGACGCTGTACTCAATGCCCACGCACTGTTAGGTGCACGAGCCAAATCAGCTCAGTTCGGTTTGGGCATGGAGGTCGGCCGCTTGCTGGCTGAGGGCCTCTGGGCTTCCATGGGTTTCAACTTCTTCACCTTCCGGGATGCCGATCTGCTCACTCAACATGGCGAGCAACCGGGTCTGTATTTCAAGATTCGCTGGAAATTCGATGAAAACAGTTTCTGAGCAGATCCGACTGTGGCGCCTCCTGCGCTTATGGATGCTGGCATGCACGGCGTGGGCGATGTGCTTGGGCCCAGCTCATGCCGCTGATCGGACCTTCGCCAAACGCTTCAGCATCAACAAAGCCGGTGACATCTTGATCGTTGGCAACACCTTGATGACCTGCCCTGGCAGTTGCCCCACCGTGCAAAACGGCACGTCGGCCACGCTGAACAACAACAACTACAGCATGGCTTACGTGAACACAGAGGGCGGAGCGTTCCTCAACTCCAGTCGTGCTGATTTGAACCTGCCAGCAGGTGCTTATGTCGAGTGGGCTGGGCTGTATTGGGGCGGGCAGTCTGCCAATGCAGCCAAGAACCAGGCACGTTTTATCACTCCCTTGTCCGACAGCAACTTGACCTCTACTGTGGTCGACACAGGCAGCGCCAATGCGAATCGCTACCAGGCAT
>JBEANX010000195.1:0-4933 GCA_041165245.1 Pseudomonadota bacterium | reverse complement strand
CGAGCAGGTGGTGCTGCCTCGCCGCGAGCGCGCCGCAGCTCTGGCGGCTTGCGCGCAGCAATTTGCTGGCTGGATGGAGACCGTTCTTGCACGGTCGCCGCTGGCCTGGTTCAATTTCTTTTCTTTTTGGCAGCAGGGTGTTGATGCACCGGGCCTTGAGCAACATGATGGATCAACTCACTGATTGCGCTCGCGCGGTTGTCTTCGATGGCGCGCGCCTCACCATTGAGGACGTGGTCGCAGTGTCTGCTCGGCAACGCGTCGCTGAGCTGGGGCGGCAGCCCGCGTTCACCGACCGCATCGAACGGGGCGCAGCCTTCCTCGATCGTTTGCTGCGCGAGGACGGTGTGATTTATGGCGTGACGACGGGTTATGGCGACTCCTGCACCGTGATCATCGCGCCGTCGCTGATCGCAGAGCTTCCGCATCACCTCTACACCTACCATGGCATCGGGGCCGGGCGTTACCTGACGCCGCAAGAGACCCGCGCCGTCCTTGCTGCCCGGCTGGCGTCGTTGTCGCAAGGCGTGTCAGGCGTGAGCCTGGGTCTGCTGACCCAACTGGAGCAGTTGCTGGTGCACGATGTCCTGCCGCTCATCCCGGCCGAAGGGTCGGTGGGCGCCAGTGGTGATTTGACGCCCTTGTCCTACGTGGCGGCGGTGATGTGTGGCGAGCGCGATGTCTGGTGGGACGGGCGTGTTCAGGCGGCGAAGGACGTGCTGCCACGCCTTGGCCTGAAGCCTCTCAAGCTGCGCCCGAAAGAGGCGCTGGCGCTGATGAACGGAACGTCGGTGATGACCGGCCTGGCCTGCCTGGCCTGGCAGCGCGCAGAGCGCCTGGCACGCCTGGCCACGCGCCTGACGGCCTGCAACGTGTGGGCCGCAGATGGCAACGCCCACCATTTCGACGAAACGCTGTTCGCCTTCAAGCCCCATGTGGGACCGCAGACAGTGGCCAGTCGACTGCGCGAGGACCTGTCCTGCGACCGTCCGGCGCGCAACGAGCAGCGCCTGCAGGACCGCTACTCCCTGCGCTGTGCGCCGCACGTCATTGGCGTGCTGGAGGACGCGCTGCCGTGGCTGCGCCAGCTGATCGAGAACGAGCTCAACAGCGCCAACGACAACCCCTTGATCGACCCCGACGAAGAGCGCGTGCTGCATGGCGGGCACTTTTATGGTGGCCACATTGCCATGGCCATGGACACGCTGAAGATTGCGGTGGCCAATGTGGCCGACCTGCTCGACCGCCAGCTGGCCTTGCTGGTCGACAACAAGTTCAACCATGGTCTGCCTGCCAATTTGTCGGGTGCGCAGGGGCCGCGTGCTGCGATCAACCATGGACTGAAAGCCTTGCAGATCAGCGTGTCCGCCTGGACGGCCGAAGCCCTCAAACAGACCATGCCGGCGTCGGTGTTCTCGCGTTCAACCGAATGTCACAACCAGGACAAGGTCAGCATGGGAACCATCGCGGCACGAGATGCCTTGAGGGTGCTGGAGCTGACCGAGCAGGTCGTGGCGGCCATGCTGATCGCTGCCAGGCAGGGCATGGCCCTGAGGCATCGCGTCAACAACTTGCCCTTGCCGCCCAGGCTGCAGGCGTTTCTGGAGCGCCTGTCCGGCCACATCGCGCTTGTCGAAGAAGACCGAGCCCTCGATGTGGACCTGCGCCGCCTGATCCAAGGCATCCACGATGGCACCTGGGAGCCGTACCGTGAGTGAACTCAGCCACGAGATCGAGCTGACGCCTGCCTTCCATGACCTCGATCCCATGGACATCGTCTGGCATGGCAACTACGTCAAGTACCTGGAACTCGCGCGCAACGCGCTGATGGCCAAGTTCAACTACGACTACCCGCAGATGCGTGAGTCGGGCTTCGCCTGGCCCATCGTCGACATGCGCCTGAAGTACGTCGGTTCGGTTCGCTACGGTCAGCGCGTGCGAATCCGCGCCACCATCGTCGAATGGGAGAACCGTTTGCGCATCAACTACCTCGTGACCTGCGCAGCGACGGGTGCCCGTCTGCACAAGGCCACTTCGATCCAGGTGGCCCTGTCGATCGCTACGCGCGAGATGTGTTGGGTGTGTCCGCCCGTGTTGTTCGAACGCCTGGGCGTCGAGGGGCCGGTCTGATGGCGGGCCGTCAATTCGTGTCGCAAGGCCTGGCAAGGGTCTGTCTTGCTTTGATGGTGTGTGTGGCCGCGGCCGTGCCCGCCGTTGCTCACGCGGACTCGCAGGCATCGCCTGTCTGGCTGACCGAGGCGGGCCGTCGACTGGACCCGGCCGAGGTCATCCGTGGTGACTTCGAGCAGACAAAGGCCATCAAGGGCTTCAAGAAGCCCTTGGTGTCGAGAGGGCAGTTCGTGATCGCGCGTGGGCGGGGCATCCAGTGGGTGACGCTGACACCGTTCCCCTCGACGCTGATCGTTACCCGCGATCGGCTCACCACATTGACCGAAGGCCGCACGCAGCAAATCGATGTTCGCCAGGAGCCAGGGCTGCGTGCCGTCAATGACCTGTTGATGGCTGTGTTGGGCGGCGACATGAAAGCGTTGGACGCTCGTTTCCAGACGGATGGCGAGCCACAGGGCGCCCAGGGCTGGCGTCTGACGCTGGTGCCCCGTGATGCGGCGCTGTCCCGTTTCGTCGCCCGCATCGAAATGGAGGGCGATCGCTACGTGCAGTCCGTGCGCATGAGCGAAGCCTCGGGTGACGAGAACCGGATCCGCTTCAGCATGCAGGGTCATGCTGGCTTGAGTCAGGCCGAGTCCGAGCGGTTCAGGTGAGCAAGCAGATGCAGTCTTCAGGTGTGAGCGCAGGCTCCGGGCGCGGACCGATCGGGTTGCCACTGGTGTGGCTGCTGGTCGTGCTGGCCCTGGCCTGGCACCAATGGGACTTTTGGAGGGCGCCACGCCTGGGCACCGATGTGTTTGCGCTCCTGCCTCAGGACGAGCAACAACCTGCTGCGCAGCAGGCGATGAAGCAGTTGACGCAACACGCCGAACGGCGTGTGGTGGCCATGGTGGGAGCCCCAGACTGGGCCAGCGCGAAGGCGGCTGCGCAGCGCTTCGACGCGGCGCTGCAAGCGCAGGGTGCCGGTTTGCAGCGTGTGCGTGACACCTTGCCCGTCGAGCAGCTCATGGCCTTCTACGCGCCATGGCGTGACGCGCTTCTGACCGATGCTCAACGAGCGGCCTTGCCTGGTGCCGATGTACCCAGGCTGGCCGCCCAGTCCCTGAGCCGCCTGCATGGCCTGAGCACCGGCCAGCCGACCGCATGGGTGGCCGACCCGCTGGGCTTGTGGCCTGCATGGTGGGAAGAGCGGGGCGGCTTGACAGCTGCGCGCCCCCGAGAGGGGCTGTTGTGGCTGAGGGACGAACGCGTCGGACGCGACTGGGTGGTGCTGTTGTACGAAACCCGTGATGGCGCTTTCCGCTTTGACGGGCAGCGCCGATGGGGGCGTGCTCTCGAACAGGCCGAAGTGAGCGCAAGAGCCCAGTCGGGGGGCGATTTGACCGTGCTGGCTGCCGGCGTCCCCCTGCATGCGGAAGCCGGTGCCGCACAAGGAAACCGGGAAATGAACACCATTGGCTGGGGCTCCTTGCTGGCCGTGATCGCCCTGGTGCTCGTGACATTCAAAGCAGTGGGCCCGATGTTGCTGATCGGCGTTTCATTGCTCATTGGCTGTGCCGCAGGACTGTCGGCCACGGTCATTGTGTTTGGCGAGGTCAACTTGCTCACCTTGGTCTTTGGCGCCAGCCTCGTGGGCGTGGCCGAAGATTTCGGCATTCACTACTTCGCTTCGCGCCTGGGCAATCCGGCGCAGTCTCGTTGGTCGCTGATGAGACACCTGTTGCCAGGGCTGTCGCTCGCTTTGATCACCAGCGTGCTGGGATACCTGGTGCTGGCGGTGGTGCCTTTTCCGGGCTTGCGGCAAATGGCGCTGTTCTCTTCGGTCGGACTGGTGGCGGCTTTTGCCACGGCCGTGTGCTGGTTCCCCTGGCTGGACCGGGGGGAGCCGCGCAGCGGGCGATTCGCGGCCGGGATGGCGGCCTCGCTTGGCCGCTGGCCAGTGCTGAAGGGCGCGGGACTGTGGGCAACGCTGCTCGGTGTGAGCGTGGTGTGCGGGGTGGGGCTGTTGCGCCTGCATGTCAATGACGACCTGCGGCAACTGCAGTCTTCGCCCGCCGCCCTGATGAAGGCCCAGATCGAGGTTGGACGCCTGCTGCAGATGCCCAGCCCCGCGCAGTTT
Organism: Pseudomonadota bacterium; assembly: GCA_041165245.1. GTDB lineage: Bacteria > Pseudomonadota > Gammaproteobacteria > Burkholderiales > Burkholderiaceae_C > Aquabacterium. The sequence goes on along the minus strand of JBEANX010000195.1, from coordinate 684 downwards.
TTCCTGGTGCAGGGCCGCACCGAAGACGAGGTGCTGAAGCGCGAAGAGGCGCTCAAGCAGGTGATTTCGGCGTGGCTGGCAAAGCCTGCACAACACGAACTGCAGGTCCGCGTCAGCGCTGTCTCGGACTGGGTGCCTTCGCATGGGCGTCAGGCGGACAACCGGGCGCTGACGCAGGCGCGTGAACAAGCCGTTCTGAAGCAGGTCGGTCAGGCCTTGGGCGAAACGCTGGAGCGGCCCGAATTCGCCGCCGAACCCCTGGGTTTGTCGGCCTGGCTGGCCAGCCCGGTGTCCGAAGGCTTGCGTGCTCAATGGTTGGGCGCCCAGGGCGAGGGCTTCGCCAGTGCGGTGCTCATCCGTGGGCTGCAACAACAGGCGCAGGCGCAGGCCTTGCGCGAGGCCACGCAGGCCGTCGATGGCGTGCAGTGGGTGGACCGTGCCAGCGAGATCTCTGAACTGATGGGCCGCTTCCGTGGCGTCATGGGGTGGTTGCTGGTGGTGGGCCATGCGTTGGTGCTGCTGACCCTGATGCTGCGCTTTGGCAGGAACGCCTGGCGGGCCTGGTTGCCTTGTGCGATGGGCTCGTTGCTGTGCATGGCCATCCTGGGTTGGCTGGGCGAGACGTTCCAGTTGTTCAACCTGCTCGCATTGATGCTGCTGCTGGGCATGGGGGTGGACTACGGT
>JBEANX010000194.1:0-2547 GCA_041165245.1 Pseudomonadota bacterium | reverse complement strand
ATGCGAAGCGCGCGTCTGAGCGAGCATCTGATCGGGAAAACGACATCGAGTTCGAGCACATCGATTTCGACTCGCCGAAAAAACCCTGAGCACCTGGGGCGCTCAGAGATCGCCGTGATCTTGAGCGCTGGTGCCGCTGCTGCCAGCCTGCATGGCCTGCTGGATCAAGGCTCGGTTCAGTCGCTCTGAAAGCAACTCAGCCAGCGTCAGCACAAACTGGCGCAAGTAGCTGCCGCGTTTGAAAGCCACTCGGGCAACATTGCTGCCAAACAGATGGCCCACGGGCTGGAAGCTCATGCCGCCACCGGGGGCAAACAAGGGGTCGTCCCGCACGGCCATCTCGGCCACCAGGCCCACACCCAGGCCAAGCCGGCTGTAGGTCTTGATCACGTCCGCATCAATGGCCTCCAAAACCACCTGGGGTTTCATGCTGCGCGCTGCAAACACCTGGTCGATGCGCGAGCGGCCTGCAAACGCTGGGTGGTAGCACACCAGCGGTTCCTTGGCGATTTGCTCCAGCGTGATTCGGGTGGTCTGCGTGGCCAGGGGGTGGTCACTGGGCATGACGGCCACGTGCTGCCATTCGTAAGCGGGCAGGGTGATCAGGTCGGCAAAGTCGGCCAGCGATTCGGTGGCCAGGCCCATGTCGGCGACGTCGTCCAGCACCATGCGCGCCACTTGCTGTGGGGTGCCCTGGTGCAAGCTGATCGCGACCTTGGGGTAGCGTTTACGCAGCGCTGCCACGGGCTCAGGCAGCACGTAGCGCGCCTGGTTGTGCGTGGTGGCGATCGACAAGGTGCCAGCGTCCTGCATGGCGTACTCGGCGCCGATGCGCTTGAGGTTGGCCATCTCGCGCAGGATCACGTCGATGGATTGCAGCACCTGCTCGCCCGGCTCGGTCACGCGTTTGAGTCGCTTGCCGTGCCGCACGAAGATGTCGATGCCCAGTTCTTCTTCCAACTCCAGGATGGCCTTGGAGATGCCGGGCTGCGAGGTGTGCAGCGCCTTGGCCGTTTCCGTGAGGTTCAGGTTGCGGCGGGCCGCCTCCCAGACAAAGCGGAACTGGTGCAGGTTCATGGCTGCGTCAAACCAGCGAGGTGGGCTGCGGCATCGGCCAGGGCGTTGACCAGGATGTCGGTCTCACCCACGGCAGCGGCCAGTTGCCAATCGACCTCGGGGTGCAGTTCGCGAAGTTGCGCCAGCAATGCGGGCAGGTCCTTGCGAACATGGCCGCCAGCGCCCAGGAACAAGGGCACCACGGTCACCTGCGTGCAGCCTTGGGCGGCCAAGCCCTGGCCTGCGGCGATCAGGTCGGGGCTCATGAACTCAAGGAAGGCCAGGCTCACGCAACTGGCGTCGCCCTGGCGTTGCGCAAGCAGCGCGCGCGCTTGCTCGAAGGGGCGGGCCCAGTTGGGATCACGTGCGCCATGGGCGAACAGCAAGACCCCGGTTTTGTGAGGGGCAGTGGTGGAAGGGGTCATGGGGCGCTTTCTTGGCGTGTTCAACGGTTGCGGACCAACCAGACAAAGGCCGTCATCGCCATCAGGGTGTAGATCAGGCTGGGCAGCAATGCAGCCAGCCAGGGCTGCCACTGGTGCAGCAGCCCCAAGTGGCTGGAGATGTGGTTGGCCAGCACAAAGCTGATGCCCAACATCACGCCGCCGAAGATCTTCAGGCTCATGCCGCCACTACGCGCTTGCAAGTAGGCAAAGGGCAGGGCCAGCGACATCATCACCAGGCAGGCCAGTGGCGCGAAGGCCTTTTTCCAGAATTGAAGCTCGTATTTTTGCGCGGCCTGGGCATTGCGCGCCAAGTGCTGCGTGTAGCGCCACAGGGCTTGTGTGGTCATGGTGTCGATGGGCAGCACCGAGGCGGCGATCACTTGCGGCGACAGGCTGCTGTCCCATTGGCGCTCAGCCAGATGGCTCTCATGTGCCATGACTTGGCCGACCTTGTCCGGCAGGGTGCTTGGGGCTTGGATCCAGCGGGTCTCGTGCACGTCCTTGAGTTGCCAACGCGAGGCCTGCTTGCCCTGAGGTTCGACCACGGCCTCACGCGCGACGATGCGGCTGATCATCTGGCCCTGGTCGTTGAACTCGAAGATGCGCACAGATTGAAAGTGGCGATCACCCAGCGCGGCGCCCACGTTCACCGTGACCTGCAAGCCCTTGCCCGCTGAGCCTGTTTGCTCACGCAGCCAGGCCCCGCTCGTGCCCAGGCTGACCGATTGGCGGTCTTCAAACTTCGCCTTGTGCTGCGCCATTTGTTGTTCGGCCCATGGCGAGACCCACTCACCCAGCACCAGCGTCAGCACTGAGGCGGCCAAGCCCAGGCTGCCCAACAGGGCCAGCGCACGTCCAGGCCCCAAGCCTGCCGTGCGCAAGATGGTGAACTCGGACGACTGGGCCAGGCGCGCCAGCGCCGAGATGCTGCCAATCAGCAAAGTGATGGGAAAGAGGTCGTACAGGTGAGCTGGCACCTGCAATGCTACGCTGAGCAGGGCGTCGTGCAATTGGTAGCTGTCTTTGCCTATTTTCTGGAGCTCAT
>JBEANX010000193.1:0-4010 GCA_041165245.1 Pseudomonadota bacterium | reverse complement strand
GCAGCCGGACCTGGTCGGCGCGCACATAGACCTGGTCAGCCACCTCACCGATCTGCAGGCTCAAGCCTTGATCCTGGGCCTGGTGGTGCACCAGGGCGTGGGCCTCGCTCAAGGCGCCGCGCACGCGCAGGGGCTCCAAGGAGAGCGGCAAGCTACCGGCTTCGATGCGCGACAGATCAAGCACATCGGTCAGCATGGCCAGCAGGTGCGAGCCGGCTTGCTCGATGTACTGCACCTTCTGCTTTTGCGAGGGGTTCAGCGGGTGGCGAGGGTCCACGCGCAGCAGTTGCGCAAAGCCCAGCATGGCGTTGAGCGGCGTGCGCAACTCGTGGCTCATGCGCGAGAGGAACTCGGTTTTGGCCTTGCTGGCCCGCTCGGCTGCCTGGGCGCTCAGGATGGCCTCTTGGTACTGGCGGCGCTGGCTGATGTCTTCCACCACTGACACAAAGTGATCGGGCGTGCCCTGTGCATCGCGCACCAGCACGGCCGTGACCTGCACCCACACCACGTCGCCATGGGGGCACAGGTAGCGCTTCTCCAAGGTGTAGCGGTCTTGCCCGCCCTGGAAGGTGGCCTCGATCATGGCCAGGTCAGAGGCGCGGTCGTCAGGGTGGGTGATGTCGCGGGCGTTCATGCCCAACAACAGGTGGCGCTCACGGCGGCAGATGTCGGCATAGCGCTGGTTGACGTCGAGCAGCTGACCCTCGGTGCTGACCCGGGCAATGCCCACGCCCGCCACCTCGAAGAGCTGTTGGTAGTCGGCGCGGCTGCGCTGCAGGGAGTCTTGCGCGACGGTCTGGGCCAGCAGCGCGGCACGTTGGGCTTGGGCCAGCTCTTGCGTGCCCATCATGCCGCCCAACAAAGCGGCCAGGGGTTTGAGCGAGCGCGTCATGCCCTCAGGGGAATGGGCCAAGCCCGAGTGCGCCAGCCCCAGCAAGCCCACCACATGGCCGGCGTGCATCAAGGGCATGAACAACCAGGGGCTTTGGGCGGGCAAGGTCTGCGCGATGCGCTCATCGTTGAAGCGATCCAAGCCGAGCAAGGTCTCGCTCATGCGCACTTGGCCCAGGGTGAGGACTTCGTCCATGGGCTGCGGCCATTGGCGGGTCAGGAAGCACTGCACCGGGCCGCTTGAACCCGCCGCGGTATCGGGCGCCACGGCCCACAGCTGCAAAAGAGGGCTGGGCCCTCGGCCACTTTGGAGCTGCCCGAGCACGGCTTGCCGGGCACCGACCTGAGACCTCAACTCGGGCAACAAACGGCTGGCCACTTCGTGCAGAGACAAGCCCTGGCTGTAGCCATCGCTCAAGGTCAGGAGCAATTCACCCAGGTCCGTTGCCGGCCGTTCTTGGGACATGCCAAACACACCACTGCTCAAACCCACCCATGTGCCCCGTGTGGCGAGGCGCCTGTTTGTCGTGTGATCTGGTGGAGTGGTGCACCAGACCTAGGCGCCACTTTCGCACAAAGTGATCACATAAAAAAGGGGTCTGACAGCAGAACGAGCACCGTGAAACGGGGGGCGGATCACCTGGTTCAGCCCCCGCAGGTGCCGCCTCACGGGTGCGTGGCCCCCACCTTGGGCTCGGCCATGGCCACCGCAACGACCTCGGGCATGACGGCCAATTCGGTGCGGTTGCGACCGCTGCCCTTGGCTCGGTAGAGCGCTTGGTCGGCCCGTTCGATGCAAGTGTGCAAGGGCTCACTCACCTCGTAGGCCGTGAGTCCTGCAGAGAAGGTGGGCTTCAAGTCAGGCTGATTGGGCACCAGCAGGGTTTTGGACAGCAACTCGCGCAGGCGCTCCAGGCCGATGTTGGCTTGGGCCGGTTGTGTGTCATTGAGCAAGACCAGAAACTCTTCGCCACCCCAGCGGGCCAGCACATCGGTTTCCCGCAAGACGGATTCGGCCACTTGGGCAAAACCGCGCAGCACCTCGTCACCCACGCCGTGGCCGTAGGTGTCATTGATGCGCTTGAAGTGGTCGATGTCCAAGATGGCCAGGCAAAAGCGGTGGTGGCCCGTGCGGCTGAGGCGCTTTTGGTGCTGGGCCAGCACGTCCATCATGTGGCGGCGGTTGTACAGGCCCGTCAGGTCGTCACGCGTGGCCAGGATCTGGATGCGCTGCACGGCCTGGCTGAGCTCTTCTTTCTGGGCTTGCAGCTTGGAGCGCAGGTTCGAGAGCTGGGCTGCCAGCGAGGAGATGGTGGGGATGATGGCCGCGATCAGCACGAAGTGGGCGATCTCCAGCTTGGCGGGGTAGATGGCAGGTTCGGTGAGGTACTTGTAGATGATGGTGGCGGCCATGACCAGCACCGTGTAGCCACCGGCGAGCTGCGCGTCACGCGCCCGCATGTTGAAGATGCCAAACACCAGCACCAAGGCCAGCAGCAGCATGGTCGCGCCGTGGGCGGGCCCTGTGATGGCATAGGCCCCGGCGATCACGGTCAGCGCAGACATGATCTGGGGCAAGGTGAGGGCCGGGTCTTTGAAGCGCTGGTTCAGGCCAGAGCGCAGCACGCCATACCAGAACAGCACGTTCAGCACGATCAGGCCCGAGAGCTCGATGGCAGAGCGCCATTGCATGAAGCCCGCCATGCAGGCATAGGCTTGCAGGGCCACGCACACCAGGTAGACGCTGGCGGCGGTGAGCGAGCGCTGGATGCGCAGCCGCTGGCGGGGCTCGGTGCCCAGCAGCAGGTCCAGCAGTTGGCGTTGGATGGGGTTGGTCATTTGGGGCCTGGCCAAGCGGGGTGGTGGGGGCACGCAAGGGCAGGCTCACTGGTTTTCGGCAGATCACGCCTGGAGGTTGAGGGCCTTGAGTGAAAGCTCGGGAGTTCAAATCCCTTGAACAAAGCGCACAAGAAGGCGCAACCATTGAGATGGCACATGCACTAACCTGAGGCTTGAGACATTTGTCACGCCAAACGAGGTTTTTGCCCCATGAACGCTGCCGCTGCCCCCCGTTACTCTGCTGTGGCCATGGCCCTGCATTGGGTGCTCGCCTTGGCCATCCTCACGGCCTTTGCCGTGGGCTTGTATGTGGAGGGCCTGCCGTTTTCGCCCGAAAAGCTCAAATTGCTGAACTGGCACAAGTGGGCTGGCGTGACGATCCTGTTTCTGTCGGTGCTGCGCCTGGTGTGGCGCCTCACGCATCGCCCGCCCGAGCTGCCTGCCAAGGTGCGCCAAAACATGCCGGGTTGGCAGACAGCAGCCTTTCACGGCACCCACCACCTGATGTACCTGCTTTTCTTCGTGGTGCCGCTGGCGGGCTGGGCCTACAGCTCGGCCAAGGGCTTTCCCATCGTGTGGTTCGGCGTGCTGCCCTTGCCTGATCTGCTGGGCAAGGACGAAGCCCTGGCCCATTTCTTCAAGGAAGCCCATGAGCTGGCTGCGTTTGGCCTGATCGGCCTGGTGGCCCTGCACGTGGCCGCCGCACTCAAGCACCAGTTCATCGACCGCGACGGCCTGCTGGAGCGCATGCGCCCTGGCCGCTGAGTGGCCGCCAGCCTTCACCCCCTCTGTTTCGAAAGATTGCCATGACATTTCGCCTGACCCTCCTGGCCTTCGCTTTGCTGCTGAGCGCGCAGGCCGAAGCCGCCACGAAAGTGGCGCCCCCCGCACCTGCTGCGCCCGCCGTGTCGCCTGCACCTGCACCTGCGGCCGTTCCCCAGGCCAAGCTGGTCGCCTCCAGCAGTGAAGTCACCTTCACGGCCAAGCAGGTGGGCGTGCCCATGAACGGCCTCTTCAAGCGTTTTGACGCCCAGATCGCGCTGGACCCAAAGCAGCCGCAAACCGGCAAGGTCAACTTCAGCATCGAGCTGGGCAGCGTGAACATCGCCGCTGACACCGACGCAGAGCTGGTCAAGCCCGAGTGGTTCAACACGGCCAAGTTCCCCAAGGCCACCTTTGTGTCCACCGCCATCAAGGCCACAGGGGCTGGCAAGTTTGATGTCACCGGCAAGCTCACCATCAAAGGCCAATCGCGTGACCTGACCGTGCCTGTGGCCCTG
>JBEANX010000192.1:0-3823 GCA_041165245.1 Pseudomonadota bacterium | reverse complement strand
ACGCATGGCTGGCGGTGCTGCTGGGTGCCATCAGCACCGGCCTGTCATTCGGCCTGCTCGCACTGTCGGCCACACCTGCCTTGCGTGCCTTCGGGCTCACTTTGCTGATTGGCCTGGTGCTGGTCTGTTTGCTGGCGCCTGCCTTGCGCCTGATCGATACAACACAAAAGGGACATCTGTGAAACTGGAACAAACCGACATCCTCATCATCGGTGCCGGCCCCGCCGGCGCCGTGGCCGCTGGACTGCTGCGCAAGCAGGGGCGCCAAGTGCTCATCCTCGAAAAAGAAACCTTCCCTCGTTTCTCGATCGGCGAGAGCCTGTTGCCGCAGAGCATGGCCTGTCTTGAAGAGGCCGGCATGCTCCAGGCGGTGGTGGAGGCGGGCTTCCAGTTCAAGAACGGAGCGGCCTTCGCCCGAGCCGATCGCTACACCGAGATCGATTTTCGCGACAAGTTCTCGCAGGGCTGGGGCACCACCTACCAGGTCCAGCGAGCCCGGTTCGACCACGTGCTGGCGATCGAAGCCGAGCGACAGGGTGCCGAGGTGCGCTATCGCCACGAGGTGATCGCCGTCAACCTGTCGGGCGAGCGCCCGCTGGTGACGGCGGTCAACCCGGATGGCCAGACCTATCAGGTCAGCGCGGCTTTTTTGCTCGATGCCAGCGGCTTCGGTCGCGTGCTGCCGCGCTTGCTGGACCTGGAGTACCCCTCGAACTTCCCAGTGCGTGGCGCCATTTTCACGCACGTCAAGGACAACATGCCGCTGGGCGGCGAGTTTGATCGCCACAAGATCCGTGTCTCGGTGCACCCCGAGCACTGCGATGTCTGGTACTGGACGATCCCGTTCTCGGACGGCCGTTGTTCGCAAGGCGTCGTGGCCCAGACCGATTTTCTGGCGCGATACCAGGGCAGCGACACCGAACGCCTGCAGCAACTGGTGTCTGAAGAGCCGGGCCTTGCACGCCTGCTGGCCGAAGCCGAGTGGGACACCCCGGCCAGGCACATCACAGGCTACTCGGCCAACGTCAAGTCACTGTGTGGCAAGGGGTTCGCACTGCTGGGCAACGCCGGTGAGTTTCTCGACCCCGTGTTCTCCAGTGGCGTGACCATTGCCTTCAAGTCGGCAAGCCTGGCCGCAGCCTGCCTGGGGCGCCAACTCGACGGTGAATCGGTCGATTGGGATGCCGACTACGCCCGGCCTTTGAAGGCCGGTGTCGATACCTTCCGAGTGTTCGTCGAGTCCTGGTACGCCGGTGGTTTCCAGGATGTGATCTTTCATGAGGACGCCTCTCCTGAGGTCCGTCGCATGATCGCCTCAATCCTGGCGGGCTACGCCTGGGACAAGTCCAACCCCTATGTGGCAGATGCTCGTCGTCGCCTGGGGGTGCTGGAGGCCTTGTGCGCGGCATGACCCATTGGCTCCGCTGGTTCGCGCTGGTCTGCTGCTGCGCGTGGCTGGGCGCTTGCTCGACCTGGCCCGGCATGACCCAGGAGGCTCCCCGACTGCGCCTGAGCCCCGCCTCGCTGGGCCGCGATCTGGCCGTCGTGCAGAACATGGAGGTCGAGATCAAGGGGCGCACGATGTCGTTCGACGCCGCGCTGGAAGTCGATCAGGCCGAGGTGAGGTTGGCCGTTTTGCAACTGGGGCAGACCATCGCCAAGTTGACCTGGAGCGGCGAACAACTGAGCACGGTGCTCGCGCCGGGCTGGCCCGAAATGGTGCCGGCCGAGCAGGTGCTGAGTGACTTGCAGTACGTGTGGTGGCCGCGGGTCTGCATCCAGGCCGCCTTGCCGCCGGGCTGGCACCTCGTCGAGAAACCACTGGGTCGGGAACTGATGCATGGCGAGCGGCCTGTCCTGAGCGTTTCGGTGCTGCGTGCCGGCGTGATCGAACTTCGGCACCTAGGACCAGGCTATACCGTGCGCCTGCACACCGATGGCGATCAACCCGTTTTTGTGGCGACCCCATGACGACCGTTTATCTCCAGGAACTGGGCCTGCTCTGCGCATTGGGGCATGGCGTGCCGGTGGTTCGCTCCGCCTTGCTTCAGCCCGACCATCCCGGCAGCCTGACGGCGACCGACCGCTACTCGCCTGGCCGTGTCCTGCACTTGGGGCTGGTCGGTGCGGAATTGCCCGCCCTGCCTGATCTGTCCCATGTTTACCAGACGCGCAACAACGCGATGGCCTGGGCGGCGCTGGCCCAGATCCGCCCTGCGGTTGACGCTGCCATCACCCGCCATGGTGCCCACCGTGTCGCGATCGTGATGGGCACCAGCACCTCCGGCCTGCCCGAAGGCGAGGCCGCGCGGGCCCAGTTCGAGCGCACCCGCACCTGGCCCGATGGTTTTGACTACGCCCAGCAGGAGCTCGGCAACCTCGCAGAGTTCATGGCCGTGGCCCTGGGCGTCAAGGGCATTGCTTACGTCATCTCGACAGCATGTTCATCAGGCGCCAAGGCCCTGGCCAGTGGCGCCAGGCTGCTGCAGGCGGGCCTGGCCGATGCCGTGATCGCCGGTGGGTGTGATGTGCTGGGTGCCTTCACAGTGGCGGGTTTTTCTGCGCTGGAGTCGGTGTCCGCCGAGGTCTGCAATCCGTTGTCGGTCAACCGTCGCGGCATCAACCTGGGCGAAGGCGCCGCCATCTTCCTGATGGGCCGCGAGCTCGGGCCTGTCCGGCTGGCGGGTTGGGGCGAGACCTCCGACGCCCACCACATGTCGGCCCCCGATCCCACCGGGCAGGGCGCCATGCGGTCCATGCGTGCTGCGCTGGCGCGAGCCGGCTTGCAGCCCCAAGCCATCGACTACCTCAATCTGCACGGCACGGCCACGCCGCACAACGACGCGATGGAGTCGCTCGCGGTGGCCGAGGTGCTCGGCCAGACCGTGCCGGTCAGTTCGACCAAGCCGATGACCGGGCACACCCTGGCTGCGGCCGGTGCCATCGAGGCGGCCATCGGTTGGCTGACCCTGGTCGATAACCCCCAGGGTTTGCTGCCACCGCACAGGTGGGACGGCCGGGCCGACCCCGCGCTGCCAGGACTCGCGGTTGTCGAGCCGGGGTGGGCGCTGGGGCGTCCACCACGTCACGTCCTGTCCAATTCTTTTGCGTTCGGTGGCAACAATGCCACCTTGTTGCTGGGGGCTGGCTGATGAGCGAAGCACTGAACACCTTGGCGGTGGACGACCTGGTGCCACACCGTGGCGACATGCGCTGGCTCGACACGGTCGTGTCGGCGAACCATGATGCGGTGGTCGCTGAATCAACCATCAGGCCCGACAGTTTCTTCGTGCGCGATGGCGCCTTGCCGGTCTGGGTCGGCGTGGAGTTCATGGCGCAGGCGGTGGCGATCTGGGCTGGTCACCGAGGCCTGCAGCATGGCCGCGCCGCCAGGATCGGTTTGCTGCTTGGCACGCGTCGCTACGATGTGTACCGGCAGGCCTTTCGTGTTGGCGACCGCCTGCGCATCGAGGCCCGTTGCGAGTTCATGGGTGACAACGGACTGGGCATGTTTGCATGCCGGATACTGGTCGACGACGACGTTGTGGCTCAGGCCAACCTGTCAGTTTTCGAGCCGCCCGACGAGGCGGCATTTCTGAATTCATCCGAGGTATCTGCATGACGGATCGGTTTGTGTTGGTCACTGGGTCGAGCCGAGGCATTGGCCGAGCCATTGCCCTGCGTCTGGCCAGGGACGGTTTTGACATCGTGGTGCACTGTCGCCAGCAACGCGAACAGGCCGAGGCTGTCGCCGACGCCATTCGCGCACTGGGGCGCCAGGCGCGCGTTCTGAGTTTTGACGTGGCCGATCGCGCGGCCGCGT
>JBEANX010000191.1:0-4744 GCA_041165245.1 Pseudomonadota bacterium | reverse complement strand
GCCTGGTCATCGAGACCCATTGCAATTACTTCGCGCCGCTGGCCTTTCCCAAGAATGTCGAAGCAGCCATTCGCGTGGCCCACATCGGCCGCAGCAGCGTCCGATACGAGATCGGTCTGTTCGAAGAAGGGCAAACGCAGGCCGCTGCTTGTGGCCATTTTGTGCATGTGTATGTCGACCGCGACAGCCGCCGCCCCACCGCCTTGCCTGAGGATTTTGTGCAGGCCTTGCAGCGTTTGCAGGTGGCCGCATGACCCACCCCGCCTCCCAGCCCCGCGAGCCCTTTGCCGTCACGCCGCAAGGCGTTGAGGCGGTGGACCACGCCATCACCTCGCGCCGCTCTATTCGGCGCTTCTTGCCCACCGAGGTGCCGCGCGAAACGCTGGAGGACATCCTGCGTGTGGCCGCGCGCGCGCCCTCGGGCACCAACACCCAGCCTTGGCGCGTGCATGTGCTCACAGGCGCAGCTCGCCAAGGCCTGGTCGACAAGGTCACAGCCGCCTTCTTGGGCTCCGGCCTGGTTGATCACCACCAGGCGCCGCACAAGGAAGAGTACGACTATTACCCCTCGCAATGGGTCTCGCCCTACATCGACCGGCGCCGCAAGGTGGGGTGGGATTTGTATGGCCTGTTGGGCATTGCCAAGGGCGACACCGAGCGCATGCGCGAGCAGCAAGCCCGCAACTTTGCCTATTTCGACGCCCCCGTGGGCCTGGTTTTCACCATCGACCGGGTGATGGGGCGGGGCAGCTGGCTCGATTACGGCATGTTCGTGCAGAACATCATGATCGCGGCCAGAGCCCGTGGCCTGGACACCTGCCCTCAGGCGGCCTTCAACCAATTCCACGCCGTGATCGAAGAGCACCTGGCGCTCGATGCCACCAAGGAAATGGTGGTCATGAGCATGGCCTTGGGCTGGGCTGACCCGCAAGCGCTTGACAACACCTTGCTCACCGAGCGTGAACCGGTGTCCTCGTTTGCCAAATTTCGATCGTGATCTAGGGTCAACACCTAGTGTTGTGCCGAGAGGGCTTGGGCAAAGCTCCTTATGATCTTTGCTGAATCTGAAACCGCCGGTTTTCAGATGCCATTGATTTCACGTCGACACGCCACTTCCACGGAGTTAGAACCATGAGCCTGATGGGCAAAATGATGCACATGCCCTTGATGATTTCGTCGCTGCTGACGCATGCGGCTCGCCACAACGGCGACATCGAGATCGTCTCCAAGCGTGTCGAAGGCGACATGCACCGCACCAACTGGTCGGGAATCGATGTGCGTTCGCGCAAGCTGGCGCAAGCCCTGGCCCGCCTGGGCCTGGAAGCGGGTGACCGCGTGGGCACCCTGGCCTGGAACGGCTACCGCCACATGGAGATCTACTACGGCGTGTCGGGCTCGGGCTTGGTGTGCCACACCATCAACCCACGCCTCTTCCCCCAGCAAGTGGCCTGGATCGTGGGTGATGCGCAAGACAAGGCCATCTTTGTCGACATCAACATCTTCCCGCTGGTCGACAAGCTCTTCCCCATGATGCCCAGCGTCAAGCATGTGATCGTCATGTGCGGACGCGAGCACATGCCCAAGGAATCGGCGATCCCGAACCTGTTGTGCTACGAAGAACTCATCGAAGCTGAAGACGGCAACTACGAGTGGCCCACGTTTGACGAAAACACGGCTGCCTCCATTTGCTACACCTCGGGCACGACTGGCAACCCCAAGGGCGCCATCTACACCCACCGCTCGACCGTGCTGCACGCCTTTGCTGCTGCACTGCCTGACGCCATGGCCATCAAGGCCACCGACACCATCTTGCCCGTGGTGCCCATGTTCCACGTCAACGCCTGGGGCCTGCCGTATGCAGCCGCCATGGTCGGTTGCAAGCTGGTCTTCCCGGGCCACCACCTGGACGGCGCCTCGCTCTACAACCTCTTCGAAGAAGAAAAGGTGACCATGAGCGCCGGCGTGCCCACCATCTGGCTGGGCCTGTTGAACCATGTGAAGTCCAACAACCTGAAGTTCAGCACCTTCAAGGCCACGGTGATTGGTGGCGCGGCTTGCCCGCCCGCCATGATCCGCACCTTTGAGAACGACTTCGGCGTCGAAGTGATCCACGCCTGGGGCATGACCGAGCTGTCGCCTTTGGGCACGCTGGGCCGCTTGAAGTCCAAGCACAGCGAATGGACCACAGAGGACAAGCAAAAGCTGCTGGAAAAGCAAGGCAAGTCGGTCTACGGCGTTGACATGCGCATCGTCGATGCCGACGGCAAGGTCTTGCCCTGGGACGGCAAAGCGGCGGGTGACCTGGAAGTGCGCGGCCACTGGGTGGTCAGCGGCTACTTCAACATCGACAAGTCCCCCCTGCATGACGGCTGGTTCCCCACGGGTGACGTCGCCACCATCGACCCCGATGGCTACATGCAGATCACCGACCGTTCGAAGGATGTGATCAAGTCGGGCGGCGAATGGATCAGCTCGATCGACCTCGAAAACGTGCTGATGGGCCACCCCGCCGTGCACGAAGCTGCGGCCATTGCCTGCGCCCACCCCAAGTGGGATGAGCGCCCGCTCATGGTCGTCGTCAAGAAGCCAGGTGCCGAAGTGACCGGCGAAGAGTTGATCGCCTTCTACAAGGGCAAGATCCCGAGCTGGCAGACGCCTGATGATGTGGTGTTCGTGGATGAGATCCCGCACACCGCCACCGGCAAGATCTACAAGCTCAAGCTGCGTGAGACCTTCAAGGATCACAAGCTGCCCACCGCTTGATGTGTGGTTTGAAAGCGCCCCGAGGGGCGCTTTTTTTGTGCCTGAAGCCAGTGTTTTCCGTGCTTTTTTGTCCGCATTCCATGCGTTTGCGCAACCTTTGCAAAAACGCTGCAAGCGTTTCCCCGTGGTTCGGGACATCCCTGAGAGACCCCCTTGAAACGGGGGGGTAAGCTGAGCCTGTAACGACTGTTTACTGAGGAGAAAAAATGCCTTTCACCCGTCGCAGCGTGGCCGTGCTGGTCGCCGCCTCCCTCGCCTCCGCAGCCGCTTTTGCCCAGAAGGGCGAGACCGTCAAGATCGCCTGGATCGACCCACTTTCAGGCCTGATGGCCAGCGTGGGCCAGAACCAGGTCAAAACCTTCCAGTTCGTGGCTGAAAAGATCAACGCGTCCAACCCTGCGGGCGTGAAGTTCGAACTGGTCACCTTTGACAACAAACTCAGCCCCGCTGAAACGGCCAACGCCCTCAAGGCCGCTGCCGACCAGGGCATCCGTTACGTGACGCAAGGCTTGGGTTCAGGTGCCGCACTGGCCCTGATCGACGCTGTCAACAAGCACAACGAGCGCAACCCCGGCAAGGAAATCGTCTACCTGAACTACGCCGCGGTCGACCCTGACCTGACCAACAGCAAGTGCTCGTTCTGGCACTTCCGTCTGGACGCCGACACCTCCATGAAAATGGAAGCGTTGACCACCTTCATCAAGGATCAGAAAGACGTTCAGAAGGTCTACCTGATCAACCAGAACTACGCGCACGGCCAGCAGGTCTCCAAGTTTGCCAAGAGCATGCTGCAGCGCAAGCGTCCTGACATCCAGGTGGTGGGCGATGACCTGCACCCCCTGGCTCAGGTTCGCGACTTCACCCCCTATGTGGCCAAGATCAAGGCCTCGGGCGCCGACACCGTGATCACCGGCAACTGGGGTTCTGACCTGGCCTTGCTGGTCAAGGCCGCGAACGACGCCGGCCTGACCGCCAAGTTTTACACCTACTACGCCAACTTCGGTGGCACGCCCACCGCGCTGGGTGCGGCAGCTGAAGGCCGTGTCTACCAGGTCGGCTATGGCCACTACAACATGGGTGGCCTGTACGGTGCGCTGGGCGCCGAATACAAGAAGCGTTTCAACGACGACTTCTATTCGGGCGCCAATTACCACGCGCTGGCCCTGTTGTCTGAAGCCATGGCCAAGGCCAAGAGCACAGACCCCGTCAAGGTGGCCGCCGCCATGGAAGGCCTGAAGTTCAAGAGCTTCAACGGCGAGGTCGAAATGCGCAAAACCGACCACCAGATGCAGCAGCCCCTGTTCATCGCACGCTGGCAGAAGGTCGATGCCAAGAACACCTACAACGTCGAAAACACCGGCCTGACCTTCGCGTCGGTCAAGTCGTTTGACTCGTATGTGTCCAGCACGCCCACCTCGTGCCAAATGAAGCGCCCCTGATCGGGTTTGCTTCCCTGGCGGCTCGGGCCCAAGGAGGGCCTGAGCCGGTGATCGAAGGCGCTGCAGCTTGACCCAGCTTGGGCGCCACCCGCCAGTTCACAAGGCTGGCGGGCCCCTTGGTCTCAAGGTGGTGGCTTCACCGCCGCTCGCACGTCATGGAAACCTTTGTTGTCTTCTTCCTCAGCGGCATCAGCTACGGCTTGCTGCTGTTCATGCTCAGTGCCGGCTTGACACTGATCTTCAGCATGATGGGGGTGCTCAATTTTGCGCACGCCAGCTTTTACATGGTCGGCGCCTATTGCGCTTATGTGCTCTCGGGCCTGGTGGGCTTTTGGCCCGCCCTGATCATCTCGCCACTCTTGGTGGGGCTTCTTGGGGCTGCGTTTGAACGCTTTTGCCTTCGCAAGGTGCACGCTTACGGCCATGTGCCGGAGTTGCTGATCACCTTTGGCCTCTCTTACCTCATCCTCGAACTCACGCGCCTCACGTTCGGCCCTGCCAACGTGGATTACCGCGTGCCCGAGTCGCTGGCGGGCTCCCTG
>JBEANX010000190.1:0-3459 GCA_041165245.1 Pseudomonadota bacterium | reverse complement strand
GGGCGCGTGGAGTGCCGTGATCGCTGCCGTGATCGTGGTGACCGCCCTGGTCCCCATGCTCAACCTGCTGGTGCCCGAGGGCAGCCTCTTTCACATGTCCGACTTCGCAGTCGCTCTGTGTGCCAAGATCATGTGCTACGCCATCTGTGCGCTGGCCATGGACCTGATCTGGGGCTACACCGGCATCTTGTCGCTGGGGCACGGCCTGTTCTTCGCGCTGGGTGGTTATGCCATGGGCATGTACCTCATGCGCCAGATTGGCCGTGAGGGCAGCTACAAGAGCGACTTGCCCGACTTCATGGTCTTCCTGGACTGGAAGGAAGTGCCGTGGTTCTGGACCTTCTCTGAATCGTTCATCGCCCAGATGCTGCTGGTGGTGCTGGTGCCCGGCTTGATTGCCTTTGTGTTTGGCTTCTTTGCCTTCCGCTCGCGCATCAAGGGGGTGTACTTCTCCATCATCACCCAGGCCATGACCTATGCGGCCATGCTGCTCTTCTTCCGCAATGAGACAGGCTTTGGCGGCAACAACGGCTTCACCGACTTCAAGCGCATCCTGGACATCCCGATTGCTCAGCCATCGACCCGAATGGTGCTGTTTGTCATCACCGGCATGACCTTGATCGGCTTTTACCTGATGGCCCGCTGGCTGGTGAACACCAAGTTCGGCCGCGTGCTGCAGGCCATCCGTGATGCCGAGAACCGCGTCATGTTCTGTGGCTACAACCCTTTGGCTTACAAGCTGGCCATCTGGACACTGTCGGCCGTGATGTGCGGCATCGCCGGAGCCTTGTACGTGCCCCAGGTGGGCATCATCAACCCGAGCGAGATGTCGGCCGCGGCAGGCATCGAGATCGCCATCTGGGCGGCTGTCGGTGGTCGTGCCACGCTGATCGGCCCCATCATTGGCGCGTTTTTTGTGAACGGTGCCAAGAGCTGGTTCACCCAGGTCTTCCCCGAGTTCTGGCTCTACTTCCTGGGCATGCTCTTCATCTTGGTGACGCTCTTTTTGCCCAACGGCATCGTAGGCGGCGTCAAGCAACTGCTCAACAAGAACAAGGCCGAGGTGAAAGCATGACCCCCGATCTGATGGAAGACCGCGCGCAGGCCCTGAGCCGCGCCCTGGACATTCCCACCAACGCGGGTGAGTCCGGCGGCCGCGAAGCAAGCTACGGCCGTGTGGTCGAAGAGGGCAAGCTCAACCTGGCGCATGGTTCGATCCTGTATGTCGATGACATCTCAGTAAGCTTTGATGGCTTCAAGGCGCTCAACAAGCTGTGCCTGAACATCGCCGTGGGCGAGATGCGCTGCATCATCGGCCCCAATGGTGCTGGCAAGACCACCATGATGGACGTCATCACTGGCAAGACCCGGCCTGACTCGGGCACGGCCTTTTTTGGCTCGACCATCAACCTGCTCAGCATGCGTGAAAACGAGATCGCGCGTTCAGGCATCGGCCGCAAGTTCCAAAAGCCCACGGTCTTCGAGCACCTCACGGTGTTCGAGAACCTGGAGCTCTCGCTCAAGGCCGACCGGCGTGCGCGTGCCTCGGTGTTCTTCAAGCTCAACAGTGCGCAGTTGGACCGCATCTCGGAGATGCTCAAGCTCATTCACTTGAAGGACCAAGCGCAGCGCACCGCCGGTTTGCTCTCGCACGGCCAGAAGCAATGGCTGGAGATTGGCATGCTGCTCATGCAAGACCCCAAGCTGCTCCTGCTGGACGAGCCTGTGGCCGGCATGACCGACGAAGAGACCGAGCGCACCGCCGAGCTCTTCTTGTCGCTCGAAGGCGCGCATTCGCTGGTGGTGGTCGAGCACGACATGAAGTTCATCGGTGAGCTGACCACCCAGGGCATCAACGCCGCCAAAAAGAAAGTCACCGTGCTGCACGAGGGCTCGGTGCTGGCTGAAGGCGCCCTGGCCGATGTCCAGGCCAATGAAAAAGTCGTCGAAGTCTATCTGGGCCGCTGAAGGATCAAACGCATGTTGAACGTAGAAACCGTCAATCAGTACTACGGCGGCTCGCACATCCTGCGTGGCCTGAGCTTTGAGGCCAAGGTGGGTGAAGTCACCGTGGTGCTGGGGCGCAATGGCGTGGGCAAAACCACGCTGCTCAAAAGCTTGATGGGCTTGGTGCCCATCAAGTCAGGCGGCATCAAGCTGGACGGCCAAGGCATCGACAAGCTCAAGCCTTACGAGCGTGTGCGCCTGGGCGTGGGCTATGTGCCCCAGGGGCGTGAAATCTTCGGGCGCCTCACGGTTGCCGAGAACCTGCAGATGGGCCTGGCCTCCAAGCCTGGCAGCGCCAAGGTGCCTGAGCAGTTGTTCGAGCTGTTCCCGGTGCTCAAGCAGATGATGCACCGCCGTGGCGGTGACTTGTCAGGCGGTCAGCAGCAGCAGTTGGCCATTGCCCGCGCGCTGGCGGCGGGCCCCAAGCTTTTGATTTTGGACGAGCCCACCGAAGGCATTCAGCCCAGCATCATCAAGGACATTGGTCGCGCCATTCGCAAGCTGGCCGATGAAGGCCTGAACGGTCAGAAGATGGCCGTGGTGCTGGTCGAGCAGTTCTATGATTTTGCCGAAGAGCTGGCTGATCAGTACCTGGTCATGGAGCGCGGCGAGATCATCAAGCAAGGCCGCGGCGCCAACATGGAGGCTGATGGCGTTCGCCAATTGATGTCGATCTGAGTGTTCTCGCTGCCAAACAAAAAGGCCTCCGGATGGAGGCCTTTCTTCATGCGCATGCGTGATCAGCGGACGCGTTTGGCCAAGTTCAGCAGCGTGGCATTGAGTTCAACAAAGCTCAGCGGCTTGGTGAAGTAGGCATCAGCGCCGCGGTTCAGGGCAGCCATGCGATCTTCCAGTTTGGCGTGCGAGGACATGAACACAATGCCGCAGTTGCTCATGCGGCGCACCCGTGCCGCGATGTCCAGGCCTGTTTCTTCACCGCCCAGGCTGACATCGAGGATCAGGATGTCTGGTGGGTCTGAGCGGAACAGCGCGTCCACCTGCTGGCCGTCGGGCAAGCCCACGGCTTGGTGGCCAAAGCCCAGCAAGCTGCTCACCAGCAAGTCACGAAAAAGGGGTTGGTCTTCCACCACGGCCACTCGCAGTGGTTCGCCATCGCCCCGCTCAGTGGCTACAGCTTGGGGCGGTGGCATTTGCTGCAGGCGCACCCTCACCAGTTCTGCCACTGATTCAACGTTGAGCTTGCGCATCACCTCCGCACGGTGGGCTTTGATGGTGTGCGTGGTGGTGCCCAGGCGCTCGGCGATTTCCTTTGAAGTGAGTCCTTCGACCACGAGATCACACACCTGTTTTTGTCTGGGGCTCAGCGTGAGGTAGGTGTCTGAAAGCATGGGCCTTGCGCAGGGTGAACTCAAGTCGGAAGACAGCATCTAAGGTCACTCTTGAGGTGTTTTTGTTAAGGGGAAACCTTAGCACGTTTGGCGTAAAAATTGC
>JBEANX010000189.1:0-3664 GCA_041165245.1 Pseudomonadota bacterium | reverse complement strand
GACCTCCACCTTGGTCATGCGGCTGCACCTTCGAGAGATGGTGTACCCAACCCCTGAGTACAAAGCCATGGTGGCATTGGCGGTGCTGCCCCAGCACGAGGCCCTGGCGCGCATGCTGGCCCGGCACGTGGGTGCCAGCAAGCCCGACGATGCTTTGCGGCAATTGGCCTTCGCACTGGTGGCCATGGTCAATGACTACGCCATGTCACGCGAATTCATGGAGATGTTGGCCCCCACCCTGGTGACAGGCCCTGGCGCCCGTGAGCGGGTGTTGGCGCGCCTGGTGGGCTATGGGCTAGCCTTGGTGCACCATGAGCAAGAGCAGCGGGCACAAGCCGCCAAGAACAATCAATGAGGAATCACATGTTGAAGTTGCAGATGGCGCGAGACTTGGCGCCTGTGAAAGCCAGCCGGTGGGCGCCGGTGGCGGTGAACAGCCTGGCGCTTGCCGTGTTGGTGAGCGCATGCGGCGACAAGGCCCAGCCTGCCGCAGACAAAGCATCTGCCCCTGTTGCGGCCGCTGCTGCCTCAGGCCCTAAGGCCTCGCTGACGGTGCAAGTGGTGCGTGCCCAGTCGCAAGACTGGCCCCGATCGCTCTCTGCCCATGGCGCGATTGCCCCGTGGCAAGAGGCCGTGATTGGCGCTGAGCTCAATGGCATCCGCCTTCAAGAGGTGAATGTCAATGTGGGTGATGTGGTCCGCAAGGGCCAGGTGTTGGCGGTGCTCAAGCCTGAATCTGTGCAGGCCGACTTGCAAGCCAGCCGCGCCAGCCTGGCCGAGGCACAAGCCCTGTTGGCAGAAGCCAAAGCGAATTCAGAGCGTGCCCGCACCCTGAGCCAGAGCGATGCCATCAGCGCGCAAGAGGCCCAGCGCAGCCTGACGTCCGAGCAAACTGCTGCGGCCCGGGTCGAGGCGCTCAGAGCCCAGGTGCTCACCCATGAATTGCGCGCAGCCCAGACCCGCATCACTGCGCCTGACGACGGCGTGATCTCGGCCCGGCAAGCCACATTGGGCGCGACCGTTCAGGCAGGGCAGGAGTTGTTCCGCCTGATCCGCCAATCGCGCCTGGAGTGGCGAGCTGAGGTGGCAGCGGCCGATGTGGCCTTGCTCAAACCTGGCATGCCGGTGAACTTGACGGTGCCCGGTGGTATCGCTGCTGGCGTGCCCGGCCGCGTTCGCATGATCGCGCCCACGGTGGACGCGACCACGCGCAACGGCCTGGTCTATGTCGACTTGAACGCCTCGGCCGCTCAAGCTGCAGGCTTGCGCCCGGGCGTGTTCGCCAGCGGTGTGTTCGAGACGGGCCGCTCAGCCGCGCTCACCGTGCCGCAAAGCGCCGTGTTGCTGCGCGATGGCTTCAGCCAGGTCTTTGCGGTGAAAGATCGCAAGGTGCAGCAGCTCAAGGTGCAGGTGGGCCGCCGTGTGGGCGATCGCATTGAAATCCTGCAAGGCCTCACGCCTGATGCCGAACTGGTGGCCACGGGCGCAGGTTTCCTGGTCGATGGCGACACCGTGAACGTGGTCAAACCTTGAAGGGGCTGTGATGAACGTCTCCTCCTGGTGCATCCGCAACCCCATCCCCGCGGTGCTGCTGTTCATGGTGCTCTCGCTGGTGGGCCTGATGGGCTTTTCTGGCATGAAGATCCAGAACTTCCCAGACATCGACCTGCCCACCGTCACTGTCACGGCCTCCTTGCCTGGCGCGGCCCCGGCCCAGCTGGAAACCGAGGTGGCCCGCAAGATCGAGAACTCGCTGGCCACGCTGCAAGGCGTCAAGCACATCTACACCAAGGTGCAAGATGGCGTGGCCACCATCACCACCGAGTTCCGCCTGGAAAAGCCCACGCAAGAGGCGGTGGACGATGTGCGCGATGCCGTCTCCCGCGTGCGCGCTGACCTGCCCGGCGAGCTGCGCGACCCCATCATCTCCAAGGTCAACATTTCGGGCACGCCCATCCTGACTTACACGGTCTCGTCGCCGCGCATGGACGACGAGGCGCTCTCCTGGTTTGTCGACCATGACATCGCCAAGGTGCTGTTGTCGGTCAAAGGTGTGGGCGGTGTTTCGCGCGTGGGCGGTGTGACCCGCGAAGTGCGTGTCGAGCTCGACCCTGCGCGCTTGCTTGCGCTGAACGCCACGGCGGCTGATGTCTCGCGCCAGTTGCGAAACACGCAGCAGGAGGCCTCAGGTGGTCGGCTCGATGTGTCGCGCAGCGAGCAGTCAGTTCGTACCGTGGCCACGGTGCAATCGGCCGAAGAGTTGGCCCGCTTGGAGCTCACGCTCAGCGATGGCCGCCGCATTCGCCTGAGCGATGTGGCCACGGTCTCAGACACCGTGGCCGAGCAGCGATCCATCGCATTGATCAACGGCAAGAAGGCTGTTGGCTTTGAAATCACCCGCGCGCTGAAGGCCGGTGAGGTTGACGTGGCCCGCGGCGTTCAAGCCCGCCTGGAAGAGATCAAGGCCGCGCACCCCGATGTGACCATCACCGAGGCCTTCAACTTTGTGGAGCCCGTCGAGGAGAACTACGAAGGCTCGATGTACCTGCTCTACGAGGGCGGTGTGCTGGCCATCATCGTGGTGTGGCTCTTCCTGCGTGATTGGCGGGCCACCCTGGTGGCGGCCACGGCGCTGCCACTCTCTGTGCTGCCAGCCTTTGGCGCCATGCAACTTTTCGGCTTCACCATCAATACGGTGACGTTGCTGTCGCTCTCACTGGTGGTGGGCATCTTGGTGGACGACGCCATCGTCGAGATCGAGAACATCATGCGCCACCTGCGCATGGGCAAGACCCCGAAGGAAGCGGCCATGGAAGCGGCCGACGAGATCGGCCTGGCCGTGATCGCCACCACCTTCACTTTGATCGCGGTGTTTTTGCCCACGGCCTTCATGAGTGGTGTGCCCGGCAAGTTCTTTGTGCAGTTCGGCTGGACGGCCGCCATTGCCGTGTTCTTCTCGCTGGTGGTGGCTCGCATGCTCACGCCCATGATGGCGGCCTACGTGCTCAAGCCACCAAAGAGCGAACACCGCGAGCCCCTGTGGATGAACACCTACCTGGGCTGGGCCCGCTGGTGCTTGAAATACCGAGCGCTGACCATGTTGATCATGGCGGGCTTCATGGTGGGCTCTTTCTACCTGGCGGGCCGCTTGCCCACGGGCTTTGTGCCGCCGGATGACCTCTCGCAAACGCAGGTCAACATCGAACTGCCCCCAGGCAGCACGCTGAGCCAGACCCTGGCGGCGGCTGAGCAAGCGCGCAAGCTCATCAGCCAGCACCGCCATGTCAAGCTGATCTACACGGCCATTGGTGGTGGCGCGGCGGGCAGCGACCCCTTTGCCCCGCAGGGTGCATCCGAAGTGCGCAAGGCCGTGCTCACGCTGCTGCTCACACACCGCACCGAGCGCAAGGGCGTGAGCAAACAGGACGTCGAGGCTGACTTGCGCCAACTGGTGGCCCAGGTGCCCGGCGCCCGCGTGAAGGTGGGCTTTGGCGGCTCGGCCGAGAAGTACATCCTCGTGCTGGCCAGCGAAGATGGCCGCGTGTTGTCCGAGCACGCCGCCCTGGTGGAACGAGAGCTGCGCGGCATCCCCGGCATCGGCAATGTCACCTCCACCTCCAGCCTGGTGCGTCCAGAACTCATCGTGCGGCCCGATTCAGCCCGC
>JBEANX010000188.1:0-5172 GCA_041165245.1 Pseudomonadota bacterium | reverse complement strand
TCACATTGGTGGTGGCCAGGAATTGGTTGGCGCGCTCCCAACGGGCCTGGATGACGCCTTCTGCGCCTTGGCTTTTGATGGTCTCGATGCCCGTGAGGCTCTCGACCAGCGTGGCGTTGCGTTGGGCTGCAGCCTGGTTGGTGCTTTGCGAGAGCTCATGCAGGCGGTGCTGCAGCGTGTAGCCCGTGATCAGCACGATCAAGAAAACCAACACAGGCGGGATGACCAGCCAGGGCGAGATCCAGGCGATCACCACCAGGAAGAGCAAGCCAAAGGGCAAGTCGATCAGCGCCGTGACCGTGCTGGAGGCGATGAAATCGCGCACCTGCTCGAAGCCGCGCAGGTTGGACGCAAACGAGCCGACCGATTGCGGGCGGTTTTCCATCTTCATGCCCAGCACGGCTTCGATCATGCGGGCCGAGATCTTGACGTCGATGCGCGCGCTGGCCTCGTCCACAAAGTGGCTGCGCAGCATGCGCATGAAGAGGTCACCCGCGAGGATCAACACCACACCGGCGGCCAGCGCCCAGAGGGTTTCGAGCGCATGGTTTGGCACGACTCGGTCGTACACGTTCATCGAGAACAGCGGGAAGGCCAGCGCAAACAGGTTGACCAGCAGGGCGGCCCACAAGATGTCGCGGTAAACAAAACGCTGCGCCAGCACGGCGCTCCAGAACCAGTGGCCTTGTTTGGTGGGCCGCAGGGTGGGGGTGCGCTCGTCAAAACGGAAGTGGGGGCGGGCAAAGAGCACCACGCCGCTGTAACGTGCCGCCAACTCAGCAGCGGTGAGCTTGACGCTGCCTTGGCCGGTTTCTGACATGAGCACCCGGGCGCTGCCGTCGGCCTCGACGCCAAGCAGCACACAGGCTTGTTGGCCTTGCAAGATGAGGATGGCGGGCAGGGTGAGCGGGTCGATGTCCGCCATGGCCAAGCGCCGCACGCTGGTGGCCAGGCCCACCTTGGCGGCGGCGCGCTCGGCCAGCGACAGGCTCAGGCCGCCGGTGATGCTCGGCAAACCAGCCATGAGCGAGGCGCGTGAGGCGCCGATGCCGTGCAGGCGGCAGACCTCGATCAGGCAGTCGAGCAGCGGGTCGGGCGCGATCAGGTCTTCGCGCAGCCGCTCCGTTGGGGGTGTTTGAGCGGCGATCGCTGGCGTGGGCGCCGAGGTGTTTGGCGAAGACGCGAGTGCGCCTTCAGCCGAGGGTGGGGTGCTGTTGCTCATGAGCCTGATGAGGGGCCCGCCAAGCGAGCCCATGACACGATGTCAGTTGATATCGGCAAAATGCACGCCGAATTGACCGCTTTCGCGATCGGCGAAATAGCGCTCCAGCGTCAGCTTGACGGTGCGAAAGGCCAGCTCCCCCCAGGGGATCTCGCTTTGCTTGAACAAGCGGGCCTCGATGGTCTCGGGCCCGGGGCTGAAGGTGGTGTCCAGCAAGCGGGCGCGGTAGAACAGGTGCACCTGGCCGGCCTGAACCACATTGAGGAAGCAATACAGGCCCTGCATCTCGATGTGGGCGCCGGCTTCTTCGTCGGTTTCGCGCTGGGCGCCTTGCTCGGTGGTCTCTCCCAGTTCCATGAAGCCGGCGGGCAAGGTCCAGAAGCCTTTGCGTGGCTCGATGTTGCGGCGGCACAGCAGCACCTGGTCTTCCCAGGTGGGCAGGGTGCCGACCACATTCAGGGGGTTCACATACTGGATGTGGTGGCACGCCGGGCAGACGGCCCGCTCCCGGTTGTCGTCAGCCGGGATGCGGTGTTCGACCGGGGTGCCGCACATGGGGCAATGTTCGATGCGCCGTGAGAAATGCATGCGTGCCAGTGTAGGGCATGGGCAAGGCAGCAAACAGCTTGTGGGTGGCGTCTGCCTCAGGGGCGCCACATCGCCACATGTGGCGAGAAGGATTCCATCACTCGCAAGGCCTGGCCATGGTGTTTGAACACCGAGGCCCGGGCCCAGCGAGGCGTGCGCGGCTGGGCTTGGGGCCAGCCGCGGCGGGCACGGCTTTGTTCTGGCCCACGGGCACACCAAGCGTGTCGGTGCAGAGGCCCTCGTTGGACCCGTTGGTGGTTGAACAGCAATTCAGCCAAGGGGCGTGTGCCCAGGCCTTTGAGGGCCTTCCAAGGGCCGCGCAGTGCCCGCTGGCTGGTGGCGCTGCGTGCCCAGACGGCGGCTTGATCGTCCACCCAAAGCATCACCTCGCGCACATGGCCACTGGCTTGGCCCAGGGCGCGGCGCTCCGGCGGTGTCAAACGCTGGGTGCCTTGTGAGATGACCTGCACGCGAACCTGGCCTTGTGCCCTCAACCGTGCGGTGAGCGAGCCGGTGGCTTGCAGCCAACGCCGCAAGCCCGGGCGGGCAGGGTGGATGGGCCAGGAAGCAGGCGCGCCTCGGTTTGCCAGGGCCGAGCCCGGTCGGTGTGAGCCGGGTGCAGTGAAGGAGGTGGCACGCTGTAGCATCGGGGCGCGATCATAGTGGATCGATGCCTGAACCTGTGATGTCGCCGCCATGAAGCCTCCAGCCCTTCCTCCTGATTTCACCGATGCCCATTGGTGGCCGAGCCTGGCGGCATCCCCGCACGGGCGCAGCCCACACAGGCAGGTGCGCATGCTGATGAGCACCCGTGAGCCTTTGGGTGAGGCCTTCGATGCGCATGGAAGCCCCCCCTACGACCATTTCAACCTTGGCGACCACGTGGGCGACGACCCCGCCGTGGTCTGGCGCCACCGGCAATGGCTGGCAGAGGTGTGCGATGCCCAGCCCGTGTGGCTGCAGCAAGTGCACGGGCACCGGGTGGTTCGCCTGGGCCGCGAGGCGGGGCAACTCACCATCGACGGTCAGTTTGCCCTGCCTGACGCCCCAATCGTGGCCGATGGCAGCTTCACGACCGAGCCAGGCTTGATCTGCACCGCCATGGTGGCCGACTGCCTGCCGGTCTTGCTGGCCGCGCCGCAAGGGCGGGGTGTGGCGGCTTTGCATGCAGGTTGGCGAGGCTTGTGTGGCGCTGGCGCCGAAATGGCCGGCCAAGGCGTGATCGAGAAGGGCGTGGAGGCCTTGTGCGAGGCCTGTTCGTGTGAGCCCGGCGACCTCATGGCCTGGCTGGGCCCCTGCATTGGCCCTCAGACGTTTGAGGTGGGCGCCGATGTGTTGGCGGGGTTCGGTGTGTCGCGGGCCGATGGGCACCCGGCGTTTCGCGAAGCGCCTGCCGTGCATGGGCAGTCCAAGTGGCATGCCGACTTGGCCTGGCTGGGCCGCCAGCGCTTGCACGACCTGGGCATTCAGCAGATCGATGGCGGGCGCTGGTGCACGGTCAGTGAGCCTGCGCGCTTCTTTTCATTTCGGCGCGACGGTGTCACTGGGCGGCAGGCTGCCTGCATCTGGCTGGTCGGCTGAAGCCTGCGTTGTTGCCAAGGCCTGCTGCGCCGCGCGCATTTCGGCAGCCTGTCGGGCTCGTTTGCGCTGCCCCGTGCTGAGGATGTACATCAGCAGCGAGCAGGGCAAGACGCCATAAAACAACAAGGTGATGACGGCGCCCAACACCGTGCCGACGGGGGATACCGCCTCGGTCACAGCCATCAAGACGGCGACAAACATCCAGGCAATGGCAATGATCCACATAAGAAAAACAAGGACTTGGCAAGCGGGAAAGCCCCGGAGTGTGCCCCCGAACCTTCACCCCCACAGACCGGGTGGTTGACTGAGCTTCGAAAAAAATGCAGAGAAATCAACAGATCACGTTTTGCATCAAAAAACTTTGGTCAGAATAGGCGAACAATGATCGCTCACCAAGAGCGACCGATGTGTTGATGTGCCCATGAGGAGACCTATGGCAGCCCCAACTGGACGCCGTTCTTCGGCGACCGCGCCTTCTTCCGCGTCCACTCGCAAAGCGAGTGCTTCGAAGTCTCCCGCCGCCACCAAGAGGGCAGCGCGAAAAACCGCTGCGCCGGCTGAGCCCCGTGTCGCAGCCTCGCCAAAAGGGGCAAGCACCCAAGCGGCATCGCGCGCCGCTGAAGCGCCCCGCGCCAAAGCCCAGTCTTTGCCAGGCGCGCAGTTTGCCCAAGCTGCCCAAGAGGCTTTTGCCAAGGCCTTCACCCCCCCGAGCGGCGCCTCACTCAACACCGACGCGATGGCCTGGATGAAGCCCGAAACCTGGGCGAAACTCTGGAGCGACCGCGCCGCTGGCATGCCCGCGATGCCTGACCTGGCCAAGCTGCCCACGCTGGAGGCCTTGACCCAAAAGGCCATGCCTGCAGCCCTGCAAGAGGCCTTGCCGGAGTCCGTGAAAGAGGCGGCGCAAGGCATGGGCGCCATGGGCCAAGGCATGCTGGGTTCCCTGCAATCGCTGGCAGGCCTGAGCGTGCCGCCCGAGACCCTGGGTAAGATCCAGCAAGACTACCTGCAGCAGGCCTCCAGCCTGTGGAACCTGGCCCTTGAAAAACCTGCCGAGCTCAACCTGGCCGACCGCCGCTTTGCCTCGCCCGAGTGGAAGAGCAACCCGGGCAGCGCTTTCCTGGCCTCGATGTACCTGCTCAACGCCCGCACGCTCAAGCAGTTGGCCGACCAGTTGCAAGGTGACGAAAAGACGCGTGAGCGCATTCGCTTTTCGGTGCAGCAATGGATCGACGCGGCCTCGCCTTCGAACTTCCTGGCCTTCAACCCAGAGGCCCAGAAGCTGGCCCTGGACACCAAAGGCGAGAGCCTGACCAAAGGCATGCAGCACCTGGTGCACGACATCCGCCAGGGCCACATGTCGCAGACCGATGAGTCGCTGTTTGAAGTGGGCCGCAACGTGGCCACCACCGAAGGCAGCGTCGTCTTCCAGAACGAGTTCTTCCAGCTGATCGAGTACAAGCCGCTGACCGACAAGGTGCGCGCTTTGCCCTTCCTGCTGGTGCCGCCCTGCATCAACAAGTACTACATCCTGGACTTGCAGCCCGAGAACTCGCTGGTGCGCTACGCCGTCTCGCAAGGCCAGCGCGTCTTTGTGGTGAGTTGGGTCAATGCCGATGACTCCCTGGCCAAGGCCACCTGGGATGACTACATCGAAGACGCCATGATCAAGGCTATCCATGTAGTTAAAGAAATCAGCGGCGCCGACAGCATCAATACCCTGGGTTTTTGTGTCGGTGGCACGATGCTGACGACGGCCGCTGCGGTGATGAGTGCACGTG
>JBEANX010000187.1:0-3517 GCA_041165245.1 Pseudomonadota bacterium | reverse complement strand
CATGGCGGGCCTTTGTGGTGCTTGCGTTTTCAGTGGAGAGGCTCAAGGCCTGAAGGAGCGCAGGCCCCACCTCTTTGACCCTCACGGCAGCGGCCTCGCGCAAGCGCAGGCGCGAGGCATCTGACAAAGACCAGCCCAGGGGTGCATTTTTCCAGGCGGGGTCGGTGGGCACGGTCAAATCGAAGGTGTCGACATCAGGGTTGCTGCATGCGGTTTCGCGAGCGGTCGCGGCGTGAGCAGATCGTGCCTGGTACAGCCCCAACACGATGGAGCCCACCTCAGGGAACACATTCGACGGGCTGGGATCACGCGGGGGCAAACCAGGCTTACCACCCGAACACCGATCGATGGGGCTGGGGTCATTGCGGATCATGAGGAGCACGGGCCGTGGTCGGCCCGGCTCGTTGAAGGGAGGGCTGCGCAGCACGTCAAGCACCGCATACACCCCTGAGTTGTCGTAGTAACCGCCATCGACCAGGCGCCTCCAGGGGCGCAGTTGAAGCGCTTGTTGCTTGCATTGAGGGTCGGGCGAGTCGCTGCAATCAGGCTGCATCCACTTGGTGACGGTGCCCGCAGGGCTCAGCAAAGGGAAGCGTGCACTGTGATGCACCAAGCCGGCCAAGGCCTGAGAGGCCACCAGGGTGCCTGGCTGCATCACGTCCTCTGCATTCGTGAAGGTGCGCGGGTTCAGAGGCGTCAGCGGGGCCATGCGGCCTGTTTCAACCGCCGTGGCGTTCAGGATCAAACGCGGCAAACCGGGGCACTGCGCATAGAGCGACCGCATGGGCCTTGACATGGGTTGCCCCGGAAGGCTGGCAAACGCACGCTGCCAGCCTTCCTCCAAACCTCGTGACCGGTCGAAAGCTGGCACCTTCCAGAACAAGAGGCGCTGCAGCAGGTCCTGGTAGAGCAAGCCTTCCACGGCGGGTGCCAGGAAATCAATGGCCAGCATGTCACTGGCCTTTCGTGTGCCCAACCAGGCGGCGTTTGGGGCCGCCGCCATGGTGCGTGGCTCACACCACTTGTTCTGATTGCTGATCAACCAGGCCGTGACACCCAGGCTGCCCCCGGACACCCCTGACAGCGCATACAAGTGGTCGCTCCATGGCGACTGAGCGCGAGGCTGCCCAGGGGCCACTTGCGCTGCTTGCTTGGCGGCGAAGTCGTCCAGCGCTTCCAACACAGCGGCTGTCCAGTAAGCCGCCCGAATGCCGCCGCCCTCACTGGCAATGAGCAAGGGACGCATGCCTTGCGCCGCGCCCCTCAGAACTCGCGGCAACTCAGCCGCGGCAGCCCCTGTGGCCGCTTCATGGTCTGGCGCCCACACAGGCACTGCCGCGCCCAGCATGGCGGGCGAGGCTGCTTGCACCTCATGGTTGTCGTTCCAGCGGGCAAAGAACAGCCCCGCGATCACCATCAACAAGGGCCCCAGGGGCGGCAAGCCACGGCGCAAGGGCGCCAGGCTGAGCACAAAGCTTCCAAAAAGGTTGATCGAAGCCAGGGCCAAAGCCGCGATGGCAGCTGAGCCCAAGACCCGCGACAGGCTCTGCTGATACAGGTAGAGCATGGCACCGACGATGAGCGACAGCGCCACGCTCCAGAACATCACCGCCAGGGCCTTTTTTGGCAGATCGTCGGTGACATCGATGGCCTGCATGGCACCACCCACACGTTCACCGCCACGCTCCGCAGCATCGCCGACATGTTGGCTCAGCCAACCCATGATGGGGCGGCGCGCCCAGCAGAACAGCACAAAGGCAATCGCCAAGGCCCAGAACATCCAGCTCCACCACTGGCCAGCGGCATGCAGGGGGGAATCAGGCTCAAGCCCCGCGTAAACACGGGCCACCGCCACGGCCGGCAATGCGCCCACCACACGAGGCAACCAGCGTTGCCACAGGTCAGGTGGGGAAGGCAAGGGCAAACCGGGCAACTTCACCAGCAACAGCCACCGCATGCTGTACCAGACCGACGTGGACAAAGCCAACACCCCCATGGCCATGAAGAACAAGCCGTCCATCTGGCCGGGCAGCTCAAGTCGCCCTTCGCTCATCTTCACGGCCACAGGCTTGACCGCGTTTTCCAGGACGATGAGCATCGCATCGCGTCCTTGGTCCACCGCCAGCAGCCCCATGAACAAGGCACACACGATGAGCGGCGAGGTGCAACGCACCACCCCTCGGATCAAACAGGCCAAGGCGTGGCTTGCCCACATCAACACGCTTTTCAACCAGGACACTGGCCCCTCCCTGCTTTTGACGACCCATGCACATCTTGTTGGATCATGAAGACCTGATGCGTCATTGGCCATCCCAAAGACAAGGCCCAGCGTGGCTCTTTTGCTGCACCCCTGCGCCGAACGGATCGACCCAAAAAAAAGGCGCCCCGAGGGGCGCCTTTGGCATTTCAAGGTCAGGGTGCGCGAGCAACCCGCCTTTGCGTGCTTGGATCAGACCACGCGTGCCTTCTCGACCAAGCGGGAAACAACCCAGTTCTTGGTCTTGGACAGCGGGCGGCTTTCGGTGATCTCGACCACGTCGCCGATTTTGAACTCGTTGTTCTCATCGTGAGCGTGGTACTTGCGCGATTGAGCCACGATCTTGCCGTAGAGGGCGTGCTTCACACGCGTCTCGACCAGCACGGTCACGGTCTTGGCACGAGCGTCAGAGACGACCTTGCCGACCAAGGTACGGGTGACCTTGGCGCGGGGGGCAGCAGTGGTCTTGACCACGGCTTGTTGAGCTTCCGTCATTTGGCGGCTCCTTGCTTCTTCTCGGTCAAGATCGTCTTGGCGCGAGCGATGTCGCGACGGGTCTTGCCCATAGCAGAGTGATCATTGAGCTGCTGGGTCGCACGCTGCATGCGCATGTTGAAGTGTGACTTCAGCAGGTCTTTGATTTCGGTTTCCAATGCGGCCACATCTTTGGCGCGCAGTTCAGAGGCTTTCGCCATAACTATCTCCTTAGCGCCTGGATTAAATGCCGAACTGACGGCCGACGAATGTCACGCTCAGCGGCAGCTTGGCAGCAGCCAGCTGGAATGCTTCACGAGCCAGTTCTTCGGACACACCTTGGATTTCGTAGAGCACCTTGCCTGGCTGAATTTCAGCCACGTAGTACTCAACGCTACCCTTACCGTTACCCATACGAACTTCAGCAGGCTTCTGCGAAATGGGCTTGTCAGGGAAGATGCGGATGAAGATGCGGCCACCGCGCTTGACGTGACGCGAAATCGCACGACGTGCGGCTTCGATCTGACGAGCGGTGATGCGGCCACGTTCCGTGGCCTTCAGGCCAAAATCGCCAAAGGACACTTCGGCGCCGCGCGTGGCGACACCGGTGTTGCGGCCCTTGTGTTCCTTACGGAACTTGCGACGGTTAGGTTGCAACATGATTATTCTCCTTTCGCTTCGGCCACGGGGGCCTTGCGAACACGCTTGGCGTCAGCGGCGACAGCAGGCTTGTCGCTGCCATCGGCTGGCGCGCCTTCAGCGCGAGGGGCACCACGGCCAGGACCA
>JBEANX010000186.1:0-4193 GCA_041165245.1 Pseudomonadota bacterium | reverse complement strand
AAGGGCAGGGAGATCGGTGCAGGGCCCAACGTGGTGGTGGTGAATGAGGGCATGGCCAAGAACCTGTCGTCATCCACCCTTCGTGAAGACGTCTATGCCTTCATCGTGGATCAGACGGGGCTCATGGCCAGCCTGAGCATCGAGGGCACCAAAGTCAGCCGCATCAGGAAGCCTGACTGACAGCGGCCAAGGCGCCTCGCAGCCCCTTCAAAGGCTGCGGCGCCAAGCCAGGGGCGAGACCCCGCTCCAGCGCTTGAAGGCGCGTGAGAACGCGCTCTGCTCGGTGTAGCCCAGCAGCTCGCTCACATCGGCCAAGCTCAGGCGCGGGTCGGCCAGGTGCGCCTCGGCCAGCTCGCGCAAAGCCTGGTCGCGCAGCTGGCGGAACTGCTGGCCGCGCTCGGCCAAGCGACGGTAGAACACCCGGGGCGGCAGGCGCAGTTCGGCCGCCACTTGTTCCAGCTCGGGCATGCCCAGCGGGGCCAGCTGGCGCACCACGCGGCGGGTGAGGTCCAGCAAATCACCGGCCTCTGGCAAGTGGGAGAGCGCCACATCGACCTGCGCCTCCATCAAGCCCAACAGCACCGGGTCGGGCTGGGGCAAGGGCATCTGCAAGCTCTCCAGCGGGATCACCAAGCGGGTGGCGTTTTGCCCCCAACGCACCGGGCAGCCGAAGTGATCGATGAAGGGCTGGGCTTGCAGAGGCGGCGGGTTGACAAAGTCGACCGCAAGCACAGGCAGACGTTGCCCACACAAAGCCCGCGCAAATTGCACGATGGCTGAGATGCCCGTTTCATCAAACAGCGCGCCAGGCTTGCCGCGCGCCACGCCCCATTGCAAGACCATGGCATCGCCCTCGATGTGGTGCTGGATGGGGTTGATGTCGTGCAAAAGGCGGTGGTAGCGCTGGATGCGCAACAAGGCCGCGCCCAGGTTCTCGCAGGCCTGCAGCACATAGCCCAAAGCGCCCAGGTGGGTGGTCTGGATGGACTGCCCCAGGTGCAGGCCCAGCAAGGGGTCGTTCAAACGCTCAGCCGCCCGCAAGAGCAACTGGCAATAGGCCTCGGCCGGGAAACGCCCCAGGTGTTGCAGTCCTGCCTGCAAAGCCTCCCGTGGCATCAGGCTGGCCGGTTCCACGCCATGCCGCTGCAAATGCTCGGCCAACAAACGCAAGAAGGTCTGGGGCACCATGCCCTGGATGGCATCGCGCTCATGCAGACGGCGGAACTCGGGCAGGTGCAAAACTTCATCCATGGTCGAAATTGTTAAAAACAAGGCCGCGCAGGTCAAGACGTGGGAACCCCTTGTCCTTATGCTTGTGGGCTTGAAAGGACAGTGTTCATGGCTTCTGCCCCACGCCCCACCTTGTTTGTCACTGGCGCCGCTGCCGGCATCGGCCGCGCCGTGGCCGAACGTTTTTTGAAGGCGGGCTGGTTCGTCGGCCTGTTTGACATCGACGAGGCCGGCTTGCAATCTCTGCAGCAACAGTGGGGCCCCGAGCACTGCCTCATGGCCCGGCTGGACGTCACCTCACCCCAAGACTGGCAAGCCGCCCTGGACACCTTTGCCGCCGCCACCGCAGGCCGCCTGGACGTCTTGTTCAACAACGCAGGCATTGCCGTGACGGCGCCTTTTGAAGAGGCCGCCTTGGCGCGCCACCACCGCCTCATCGACATCAACCTCAAAGGCCTGGTCAATGGCTGCCACCTGGCCTTACCACTGCTCAAGCAGACACCCAGCAGCCGCGTGATCAACATGTGCTCGGCCTCGGCCTTGTATGGCCAGCCAGAGCTGGGCACGTATTCAGCCACCAAGGCCGCGGTGCGCAGCCTCACCGAAGCCTTGAACATCGAGTGGAGCCGCCATGGCATCCACGTGGTCGACGTGTTGCCGCTGTTCGTCAACACCGCCATGGTCACCGATGAGGTGAGCCGCATGAAGACGGTCTCGACCCTGGGTGTGCGGCTGGGCCCTGACGATGTGGCCGCCACCGTCTGGCGCCTGGCCACAGGCCCCGCGAATCGCATGCCTGTGCACTCGTTGGTGGGCTGGCAAACCAAGGTGTTTGCCACCTTGTCCAAGTTCTCACCCGATTTCATGAACCGCCTGGTGAC
Organism: Pseudomonadota bacterium; assembly: GCA_041165245.1. GTDB lineage: Bacteria > Pseudomonadota > Gammaproteobacteria > Burkholderiales > Burkholderiaceae_C > Aquabacterium. Next base: position 2,082 of record JBEANX010000186.1, on the reverse strand, counting down.
GGCCTGGATGGCCGGCTATTGAGGGGCTGCGCCCCCACGCAGCTTCTTTTTTCGAAAGCTATTGAATGACCACAACGATGCCTTTCCCGGCAGGGATGCGTGCGCTCCACGATTTCAATGGCGCGCGCGATTCAGCCGCCCCACAAGACCGCCTGCGCGAAGTGCGCCGGCGTGCCCAAGGCCTGCGCGAGCGCATGCTGGACGAGCCCGAGGTGCTGTGTTGGCGCAGCTTCAACTTGATCCGCGCGCCCTACCCCACGTATTACGCTTTCTCAGGCGTGTTTGCCGACAGCGGCTTCAAGTTCCCCCTGGTGCACCTGCTCAACCGCTTGTTCGTCGTGCAGTACCTCGACCACGAGGGCGCGTTGCGAACCTTGCTGATGTCGCCCACCGACCACGACGCCAACCGCCAGACGCCCTTCTACAAGCGCCTGGCCGAGCGTGCCCCCACCTGGGTGCAGCCCATCGTGGCGCCGCAGTTCAACACCGTGGAAAGCGTGCTGCAGACCTGCGGCCTGCGCCCTGAAGACATCGACTACATCAGCTACGACCACCTGCACACCCAGGATGTTCGCCGCTGGCTGGCCGGCCCCAAGCCCTACTTCCCCAAGGCCCAATTGCTGGTGCACAAGCAAGAGTGGGCATCGACCTTGTCACTGCTGCCCATCCAGGCCGAGTGGTATTGCCCGCAAGGCATTGCCGGCATCCCTGCCGAGCGTGTGGTGACGTTTGAGGGCAGCCTGAGCCTGGGCCCTGGCGTGGCTTTGATCCACACGCCCGGCCACACCGAGGGCAACCACTCGCTGGCCGCACGTGTGCCCGATGGCATTCGCGTGACCAGCGAAAACGGCGTGGGCGTGGATGCCTATGAGCCAAAAAACTCGCGCATCAACGCGGTGCGGCGCCATGCGCTGGCCACCGGCAAAGAGGTCATCCTCAATGGCAACACGCTGGAGGGCAGCAACGACCAGTACATCTCCATGGTGCTGGAAAAGACCTTGGCCGGCCCCTCGGCCAACCCCGAATTCCCCAATTGCGCGACGTCGAGCGAACGCACGCCCTACTGGCTCTTCCCGGGTGACCCTGCCAGCCACCTGTTTGGAGAGGCCCACTTCGGGCGCATCCATGCACGCGATGGCCGCGTTGGCAGCGCCATTCAAGCCAAGGCTGCCTGATGAACACAGCCACCCACCCCACCACACCACGCGTCAGAACCCTGGACCCAAGCGCTCATGACCGCATCCTGGTCACCGGCGGCGCGGGCTTTCTGGGCCGCGTGCTGGTCGAGCAACTGCTGGCCCGCACGGCCTCCACCGTGGTGGTGCTGGCACTGCCCCATGAGGCCGTGCCCGAAGGCTGGGCCTTGCACGGCAATGCCCAACAAACGCCGCGCGTTGAAGTCGTGCGCGGCGACATCACCCGCCCTGAGGACGTGGCCCGCACCATGCAAGGCTGCCAGTGGTGCTTCCACCTGGCCGCCCTGGTGGGCGATGCAGGGCGCGATGTCGACCACCAGCGCGTCACCGTGGGTGGCACGCGCCACGTGTTCGAAGCGGCTCAACAACAAGGCGCAGCCGTGCTGCTGGTGACCAGCATTTGCGCCTATGGCAGCGCGATCCAGCGCGGCCCCTGCCCGGAAGATGTGACACCGGGCCCCGGCCAAGGCCCTTACGGCCGCGCCAAGCAAGGGCAGGAAGCCCTGGCCCGGCAGTACATGGCGAAGGGCGTCCAGACCTGCGTGGTGCGCCCAGCCAACATCACAGGCCCCGGCTCGGGCCCCTGGGTGATCGACGCGGCCGAGGCCTTGCGCCAAGGCCTGCCCGCCTTGATTTGTGGCGGGCATGGCAAAGCCGCCCTGGCAGGCGTGGACAATGTGGCCGACTTCCTGCTGCACGTGGCCATGCACCCCCAAGCCTGGGGCCAGGCCTTCCATGTTCACGATGGCCTGAGCACCACCTGGCGCGAGTACTTCAATGACCTTGCCCGCCTGCTGGGCACACCGCCGCCCAAGTCGGTGCCTCGCGCCGTGGCCTACCTGGGGGCCTGGCTGAGCGAGCCCATTTTCAAGCGCCTGTGGCCCAA
>JBEANX010000185.1:0-3375 GCA_041165245.1 Pseudomonadota bacterium | reverse complement strand
TGCAACGCCCTCTGTGTACACGATCCAGTTCGGAGTCTCAGGGGGCAACACCACGTACACCGTGCTGGAAGATGGCATTGCCATGCCCTCGGCCACAGGCCTGGCTTACAAGGGTTCCCAGTCCATCAGCGTCCCTGGGCGCGGCATGTCGGTCAACATCGCCGGTTCGCCAGCCGACGGGGACACCTTCACGCTGCAACAGTCGAACAACAACCTGAGCCTCTTCAACTCGCTGGACAAAGCCATCGCGGGCCTGAACAACGGCACGCTCAACAACGGGCAGGTGCAGCAGATCGTCAACAGCGGCATCAGCCAGATGGATTCGATCTCGGGCAACCTGCAGCAAGCGCGCTCTTCGATGGGCGAGACGCTCAACCGCATGGATGGCATCGAGAGCCGCATTGCCTCGCTCAAGCTGATCGCTCAAACCGATCGCTCAGCTGCCGAAGACCTGGACATGGTCAAAGCCATCTCCGATTTCCAGAACAAGCAGACGGGCTATGACGCAGCCCTCAAGAGCTATGCCATGGTGCAAAAGCTCACGCTCTTTCAATACATCAATGGCTGACTCCACCCAGGCCGTCTCGCCCATGGTGAAAACGCCGCCAACTTCAGGTTCCCACCCATGAACGATCATCCGATCCTCGGACACATCGCCCTGGCCTACAGCCCAGTGATCGACCGCAACCGAAGCGTCACGGCCACGCGGCTGACTGTCTTCCCGCTGCAGCAAGGCGCTCGCCTGGATGCCGCCGCGCTGCTTGAGGCGGTCGCGGAAGTGTGGCCAGTGGGTGGCGGCGAGGTCTGGCTCAATGTGCTCAGTGAAGGCTTGCTGCAAGAGCTCATGCACGCGCAACCGGCCTCGCACATCGCCATCGAGATCCCGGCCTTCATGGCCACCGAGCCTGAGAACACCCAGGCCATCTGCCAACTTCACGCCAATGGCAACGCCCTGCTGCTCAAAGGCCGGCCCTTCAAAGAGCTGCCGCGAGAGTTGCTGCCCTGCTTCAAGCTCTCGCTCATTGACCTGGCCGACGACCGGCGTGTGGACCAGGCCAATGGCGGTGTGGGCACCACGGCCGAAGGCTTTGTGCGCACCATCAGCCACGTGCAGGCGGGCGTGAGCACGGTCACGGACATGGAGGCATGCTTTCGGCGCGGCGCAGTCTCGGTGCTGGGTTGGCCCATTGACGACGCCATCCAGAGCGGCACCCGCAACGCCGACCAACCGGCCCTGCAAGCCATCGTGCAACTGATCGACCAGGTGCACAAAGAGGCCGACATCGAGGCGCTGGAAAACACCCTCAAACGCGACCCACCTCTGGCCTACAAGCTGCTGCGCTACATCAACTCACCAGCCTTTGGGCTGTCGGTGGAGATCAGCTCCTTCCGGCACGCCATCATGGTGCTGGGTTACCAACGCCTCAAACGCTGGCTGGCCCTGCTGCTGGCCACTGCCAGCAAAGATCCCAACATGCGCCCCGTGATGTATGCCGCGGTGCGCCGCGGCTTGCTCATGGAAGAGCTCTCGCGTGATTGCGGCAACGCCGACATGCGCGGCGAGTTGTTCATCTGCGGCGTGTTCTCGCTGCTGGACCGCATGTTCAAACAGCCGTTTTCAGAGCTGCTCAAGACCATCCCGGTGCCCGAGCAGGTCTACCAGGCCCTGGTCGATGGCACGGGCGCTTACGAGCCCTACTTCCGCATGGTGAAAGCCATTGAGGGCAACACCTTGGGCGACATCAAAGAGGCCTCCGATGGCCTCTTCATGAGCGCGGAAGCCATCAACACGGCCATCTTGCATGCCTTGATCAACGCCACCAGTTTGGACTGAGCAAAGCGTGATGGATGAAGCCGAACACCTGTTTGAAGGGCCCTCATCTCAAGGGATAACCCTCAATTTTTCCAAGGGCTGCCGATATGCTTGCAAGCACGCCCGGCCACTGAGTTGCACCGCCGGGAGAAACCAAGCAGCAGTCCTCCCATGCACCCTCTCAGCCCCCTGTTCGGCGTGGTCATCCTGGCCGGCGTTTTGACCACCAATTACTTCCGCACCGCCTGGCGCCTGGGCATCTTGAGGGCCTTTGGCCGAAGGGCCCCGCTGAGCAACCGCACCTTGCTGGCTGGCTGCGTGGCCGCATGCCTGCCTTTCATCGGCGCTGTGGTCGCCATCAGCTTGATCCCAGTGGGTGAAACGGGCGAGATCCGCAGCACTGCTTTTCAGCTGGCCGTGCACATGGCCCTGTGCGGCCTGATCATGCACGAAGCCAACGACGCCATTGTGCGTTGGGGCGCGCCCCGCCGCTGAAACGCTCGGGGCCTGCACGCCCAGTGCCGCGCGTGCCATCAGGCTTACCATCAGGCATGCCTGACGATCACACCGCGCCCTCGCCCACCAATAGCGACACCCCTTACGCCCACCTCACGCCAGACCTCGTCATTGACGCCCTGGTGGCGGCTGGGCTGGACCCAGACGGCCGACTCCTTGCCCTGAACTCCTACGAGAACCGCGTGTTTCAGGTGGGCATCTGCGACGCTCAGCCCGTGGTGGCCAAGTTCTACCGCCCCGGCCGCTGGAGCGATGCGCAGATCTTGGAGGAACACCGCTTCGCGCTTGACGTGGCCGAGGCCGACGTGCCTGCCGTGCCGCCCCTGGTGCTGAGCTTGCCCGAGCACGCCAACGGCACCGTCAGCTTGCTGGGCAGCCCGCCCACCTTGGCCACCTGGCACACGCCACAAGACACCTACCGCTTCAACATCAGCCCTCGCCGCGGCGGACGCGCGCCCGAGCTGGACGACCCCGAGGTGCTGCAATGGATCGGCCGCTTGCTGGCACGCCTGCACAGCGTGGGGCGCCAAAGCCCGTTCGAACAACGCCCCACCCTGAGCGTGGATCACCTGGGACGCAGCGCCTGGCGCTGGCTGAAAGCGCATGGCGACCTGCCCGAGCCCCAACGGGCCGTTTGGCTGTCTGTGGCTGACCAAGCGCTGGACTTGTGCGACCATGCCTTTGCGCGCGTCAGCGGCTTGCAAATGGGCCGCATCCACGGTGATTGCCACATGGGCAATGTGCTGTGGACCCCAGAAGGCCCGCACTTTGTGGACCTGGACGACGCTGTGAACGGCCCTGCCGTGCAAGACCTGTGGATGCTGCTGGGCGGCCACCGACATGACCGCCAAAGCGCCTTGCATGCCGTGATGGACGGCTATGAAAGCATCCGCGATTTCGACTGGCACGAGTGGTCACTCATTGAGCCCCTGCGCACCTTGCGTTTGATCCACCACAGCGCCTGGCTGGCACGGCGATGGGCCGACCCAGCCTTCCCTGCCGCCTTTCCCTGGTTCGGGCAGGCCATGTACTGGCAGCAGCAATCT
>JBEANX010000184.1:0-2865 GCA_041165245.1 Pseudomonadota bacterium | reverse complement strand
CAGCACCAAAGCGCCCATCAGGCGATTCCAACTGCGCGACAAAGGCAGCGAGCGGCCGTTGGATTGGTGGTTGAGCGACAGGCCCGCCATGCGCAAGCCCCAGCCGCCCACCTCCAGGTGCAGCGGCAACACAGCCATCAGTTCGGGCTCGTAATTGGTTTCGCGGAAAGGCCGTGAGATCTGCTGGCTGTAGATCTGCCAACGAGACGACTGGGTGTAGCCACCCCAGAGGCTCACATCACTGCCAAACACGTCCACCGCCAGCTTGGATTTCAGGCTGATCTGAAACTTGGCCTCCATGGGCCGCACATTCAGATCACCGGGCGCGCTGTGGCCAAGCGCCGGTGACTGAGGCCGCTGGTTGGTCTGGCTGGTCCAGGTCAAAGGCAGGATGTACATCGGCCGGTAAGTGCGCGGGGCATAAAGCTCCCCCACGGAACCGTCCAGGTCCCAACGCTTGGCCAGCAAGGTGGTGGTGACAGGCGCGGCCTCTGGCGACGTGGGCGCTTTGACGGTGGTGGCCAAGGGTTGCGTCATGGGCCCAGGCGTGGCCAGTTCGGCGGGGACACCAGGCGCCACCGGTGTCGCCACAGGGTTTGAGACCCGGCCATGCAGCTTGTCATAGCAGGCCAGACGTTGGGCGTCGCTGGCCAGACCCAGGCAGTTGGCAGGTGCGGTTTGTGCCTGCACTGCGAAGGCAGCCAGTGGCAAGGACAGGAGTGCTGCCGCGCGGCGCGAAGAGATTCGATGCATGACAGACAAGCGCCACGTTGCCGCTGCGCCGAGGTTGATTTTTGAACTCGTGGATGCCTCGACTGTATACAGGAAAGAGCTTGGAGGGGAATTCAAGCCATGTGCGGGTGCCAGCAGACAGACCGCCCTGCAGGCGCGAAGTCACGCTGAGTCGGTCGCAAACGCTGAGGAAGTCACCATGCCTGCCCTCTTCCCCCTGAGCAAAGCCTTCACCCTGCTGGAGCCCGGACCCGTCGTTCTGATCACCACCTTCGACGGCAAAAAGCCCAACATCATGACCCTTTCATGGACCATGGTCACCGAGTTCACGCCCCGCTTTGCCATTGCCACCGGCGCTTGGAACCACTCCTACGCGGCCCTCAAGAAAACCAAAGAATGTGTCATCGCCATCCCCACGGTGGACCCGATCGATCAGGTGCTAGGCATCGGCACCTGCACGGGCCCCGAGGTCGACAAGTTCGAGCGTTTTGGCTTCACACCTGTTGCTGCAAGCCATGTTCGCTCCCCGCTGATCAGGGATTGCCTGGCCAACATCGAATGCAAAGTCATCGACATCGTCACCAAGCACAGCATCGTGATCTTGGAAGGCATTGCGGTGCACGTTGACCACCACCAAAGCGAGACCCGAACCCTTCATGCCGTGGGTGACGGCACTTTCATTGTGGACGGCGAACGGATCAACAAGCGGGCGCGGATGTTGAGCAAGCTGCCGCCTGGCGTCTAGCCAGCGCAGGTCCGGCCCTTGAGCATCAACACCACCAGGCAAACAGCTTCTGTTCAACCATTGATCAAGCGACTGACCCTGTTTTGCGCCTCAAGCAAGATGGCCTGAAGGTGAGCTGAGCCCTTGAAGCTTTCTGCATAGATCTTGCAGAGATCTTCCGTGCCGGAAGGCCGCGCCGCGAACCAACCATGCTCAGTGCTGACCTTGATGCCACCGATGGGCGCGCCATTGCCCGGCGCATGCGTGAGGGCGGACAACACAGCCTCACCCGCAAGCACCCTGAAGCCGAGGTCCCGAGCTGACACCTCGGCCAGGCGCTGTTTCTGCGCCGGTGTGGCCGCGGCCTCGAACAACTGCGAAAAGGGGTTGCCCAATTGCTGGGCCAAATCGGCATAAAGCCTGCCTGGATCCAGCCCCTGAACGGCTGTGATCTCAGCTGACAACAAAGCTGCAGCGATGCCGTCTTTGTCGGTGGTCCAAGCCGTGCCGTCGCGGCGAAGAAAACTCGCCCCAGCACTTTCTTCGCCCGCAAAGCCCAAGCTGCCGTTCAACAAGCCCGCAGAGAACCATTTGAAACCCACCGGGGTCTCACACAGCGCCCGCCCCAGCCGAGACGCCACCCGGTCGATCAACTGCGTGCTGACCACTGACTTGCCAATGGCAGCCCTTGCGCCCCAAGCAGGGCGGTTGCGAAACAAATGGTCGATGGCCACAGCGAGGTAGTGGTTGGGCGCAAGCAAGCCACCTGAGGGCGTGACGATGCCGTGGCGGTCGTGGTCGGTGTCGCAGGCAAAAGCCACATCGAAGTGGTCCTTCAACGCGACCAAACGCTTCATGGCCAAGGGAGATGCTGGGTCCATGCGAATCTGCCCGTCCCAATCGGGCGGGATGAAGGCAAAGGTCGGGTCCAGCGTTTCGTTGACCACCTGCAGATCAAGGCTGTAGCGCTCGGCAATGGCCGGCCAGTAATGCACGCCCGCCCCGCCCATGGGGTCCACCCCCATGCGGACACGGGCATCGCGGATCGCCCCCATGTCCACCACACTGCCCAGATCGGCCACATAGGTGTGAAGGTAGTCATGGCGGTGGGTTGTGGCTGCACGGAGCGCAGAAGCCAGCGGCATGCGCCTGACGCCTTTGAGGCCGGATCGCATGTGGGCATTGGCTCGGGCCTCGACCCAGTGGGTCACGCCCTGCCCTGCGGGACCGCCATGGGGCGGGTTGTACTTGAAGCCCCCATCGCGCGGTGGGTTGTGGGAAGGCGTGATGACAATGCCATCCGCCAGGCCTGCGGGGTGAGCCAAGCTGCGGCCACGGTTGGCCACCTACGGCGATTACGCGATCGGGCTGCCCAAGCTGAACTTGCCCCAGCGACAGATCAGCATCCG
>JBEANX010000183.1:0-3598 GCA_041165245.1 Pseudomonadota bacterium | reverse complement strand
AGCAGGGACACGGCCGAGCGCTCTTGCCCGTGGTGACGGCACAGCCACAGCAAGGCCCCCAGCAAGGGGTCGCTGTGATCGTGCGAAGCCGCTTGGGCCGGCTTCGTCACTGGGGGCAACTGCGCTTCGCTCATCAAGCCACCAGGGTTGCCAAGGCCGACTCCAGGTCACGCACAAAGGCGGGGATGTCGAACAGCGCCGAGGCCTTTCGGTGTTCGGCCAGATAGCGCTTGTAGGTTTGCACCATGCGGGGGTTGCGGCCCAGTTGCACGGCTTTGCGCTCATACGCCGCCATGTCCTCGGTGATCAAGTCAGGCAGGCCCACGTTGGTGAGCAAGCTGCCCGCCATGCGCGAGATGTAGGTGCGGCCTGACAGCGTCAGGATGGGCGTGCCCATCCAAAGCACGTCGTTGGCCGTGGTGCCCGCGTTGTAGGGGAAGGTGTCCAGGAACAAGTCGGCCAGCGCGAAGCGCGCCAGGTAATCAGCCGGGGGCACCCGTGGTGCAAAGATCAAACGCTCAGGCGCCACGCCATGATCGGCTGCGCAACGCAGCATGTTGGCTTGCGCCCAGGTGTTGTCCGCCAGCAGCCACAGCACGCTGCCCTCCACCTGCTTCAAGACGCGCATCCACAGCGAGAACATCTCCTGCGTCATCTTGAAGTTGTTGTTGAAGGAGCAAAAGACAAAAGCGTCTTCAGGCAACTGGTAGTCAGCGCGCTTCGGGATTGCACCCACCTCGCGCTGGCGGTCGCTGGCCTGGTAGCAATGCGGCAGGTAGAGCGGCTTTTCGGTCATGTAGGGCTGCAAGGCCTCGGGCATGACGAAGCGGTCGGCAATCACGTGGTCGATGCTGTCCAGACCTGTTGTGGCTGGGAAGCCCAGGTAGGTCACCTGGTGGCGGGCGGGGCGCCAGCTCAGGATGTCCGGGCGCGCCCCCGAAGTCAGGCCTTGCAGGTCGATCAGGATGTCGATGTCTTGCGAGGCGATCAAGCGGGCCGCGCTGAGGTCGTCCAGCGGTGCCAGGCGGAACAGGTGCTCGAAGCTGTTGAAGATGCGCGAACGCAGCGGCGTGCCGTCTTCCGTGCTCCAGCAAAATCCGAACACCTCGAACTGCTCGCGGTTGTGCAGCTCCAGCATCTCCACCGTGAGCAAACCCACGGCGTGCATGTGCAGGTCACCCGACAAGTAGCCCAGGCGGATGCGCCCAGGCTTTTGCCGTTGTGGGCTGGCCAGCACCTGCCCCACGGGCCGCACGCGGTCATGGTTGAAGGTCCGCGCAGTGAGCAATTGCAAGGCCGGGTCGTCGCTGGCGCTCAACATGGCCAAGGGCGAAGTGCCCAGCAACAAATCGTTGTGAGTGACGTCGCCCACCGGTTGGTAGACCGGCCACTTGCACTGCTTCTGGCGGATGTGCACGTAGTGCTGGATCACCTTGGGCTGCTGCGGCTGGGCCAGCAGGCTTTGCACCATGTAGGCCTCGGATTCCTCATAGCGACGCAGTTGCTCCAGCAGGCGGGCCAGGTTGTTCAGCGCGTGCAGCTTGAGCTCGAGGTCAGCCTTTTGCGCCTCGACCAGCACCAGCACCTCACGCCAGCTCGCCAGGGCCGCTTCGTTTTGTTGCAGGTGCTCCAACTGGTGGCCCAGGTTCAAGTGCGCCTGGATGAACTGCGGCTGGATCTGCAAGGCCTCGCGGTAGGCTTTTTCGGCTTTTTCATGCTGACGGATCGAACCCAGCACCGTGCCCCAGTTGAACAAGGCCACCGGGCGCTGGGGCGACTGGGTGTGCGCCAACCAGGTCTCATACAGCAAGGCTGCTGCCTCAGGCTGCCCGGCATGGGCCCATTGCTGAGCCAGGTCCAACAGCTCCACGAGGCTCATGTGGCCACTTTGAGCATGCGCCAGTGCGGCCTGAGGGTTCATCAGTGCGCCTGCCACGGGCTGAATCAGCGATTCGGCTTGCAAAGCGCCAGGGTCGGTTCGGTCCATCGGGTGCTTCCTTGGCCGACACCCACACGGTATCGGCATGTCACCCGATGCTAGGCAAGCGCGCCATTTCCTTTAGCCGCATAAGGGCGGGAGGCACCGGCCTATTTCAACCACGCCCCGGCTCCTTGGCCAAAGTGCGCTGAATGGCAGAACCTAAAACAAAAACGCCCCAGGGCAGCAAGCCGAGGGGCGTTTCGAAGGGGGTGGAGGCGCGACCCGGAGTCGAACCGGGCTAGACGGATTTGCAATCCGTTGCATAACCGATTTGCTATCGCGCCACCGGAAAAAAACGAAAGCCTGGCACCAAGTCCAGGCTTTCAGCATGTGGAGCGGGATAAGAGACTCGAACTCTCGACCTATACCTTGGCAAGGTATCGCTCTACCAACTGAGCTAATCCCGCATTGCTTTTCAGCATTCGCTTGTTGATCGGCGCTTGGTTGTCGCGATCAGCGAAGACCTGAACTATACATCGATTTGCGATGAAAGCTCAGGCTTCGCTGACTTTTTTCAACCCGACGCTGGTCAGTGCTTCATCACGTCGGTGGTGCCTGCGGGCGCAGCCACCGCAGCAGCAGCCGCTTCCGGCTTGGCTTCCACGGGCTTGGCCTCTTCCTCAGGCAGGGGCGTGGGCTGACGCTCCAGAGCCACTTCAAACACCTTGTCGATCCACTTGACGGGAACGATCTCGAGCTGGCCCTTCACATTCTCGGGAATATCGGCCAGGTCTTTCACGTTCTCTTCCGGGATCAGCACGGTCTTGATGCCACCGCGGTGCGCAGCCAGCAGCTTTTCCTTCAAGCCGCCGATGCCTGTGACCTCACCACGCAGGGTGATTTCACCCGTCATGGCCACGTCAGCACGCACCGGGATGCCCGTGAGCGCCGACACAAAGGCCAGCGTCATGGCGGCACCCGCGCTGGGGCCATCCTTGGGCGTGGCGCCATCGGGCACGTGGATGTGGATGTCGCGCTTCTCAAAGAGGTCGTCCGTGATGCCCAGTCTGCGAGCGCGCGAACGCACCACCGAGCGAGCCGCTTCGACCGACTCCTTCATCACGTCACCGAGCTGGCCGGTGCGGATGATCACGCCCTTCCCAGGCATGACCGCCGCTTCGATGGTCAACAAGTCGCCGCCCACTTCCGTCCAGGCCAGACCATTGACCTGACCGATTTGGTTTTCCTTGGTGGCTTCACCGTAGCTGTACTTGCGCACGCCCAGGAAGTCGTTCAGGTTCACGTCGTCGACCACGACCTTGCCTTCGTAGGTCTTGAGCGCAATGCCCTTGATCACCTTGCGGCAGATCTTGGAGATTTCGCGCTCCAGCGAACGCACGCCAGCCTCACGGGTGTAGTAGCGGATGATGCCGCGGATCGCGCTTTCCGCGATGTCCATTTCATCGTCCTTCACGCCGTTGTTCTTGCGCTGTTTGGGCAGCAAGTACGTTTGCGCGATGTTGACTTTTTCGTCTTCCGTGTAGCCGGCCAGGCGAATCACTTCCATCCGGTCCAGCAGGGCTGGGGGGATGTTCAGCGAGTTCGAGGTGGCCACGAACATCACGTCCGACAGGTCGAAATCAACCTCGATGTAATGGTCGCCAAAGGTGTGGTTCT
>JBEANX010000182.1:0-2814 GCA_041165245.1 Pseudomonadota bacterium | reverse complement strand
CACGAATGCCCCTTCGACGAAACTGCCGAGACCGCCTTCTCCGCCGCGGGTGTCGATTGACCCCTTGTGCCGCGGTGCGGTCTCGGTCATGGCCACAATGGGAATACGTATATCCCCGTTGTGGTTGACGAGATATTCATCCCACCAGGCCATGTCCAGGCGCATCTCATCATCGATGGAGAAACGCCAGAGCGAGGGTCTCGTGGTCCCATCGGAGCGGTACCGAACCGCCCGAAGACCATGAAGGAAAGCACGACCGCCAAATACCACGCTGGCACAAAAGCTCAAATATCCAAACAAGCTGTCCAACTCGGTGCGCGTTGCAGTTGCCGCGACACGAAAGTGACGCACGAGCTCGAGTGCCTTCTCCACCTTCTCCGAAGGGAGGCGAACCGTCATCTCGACCGAGTCGTACTCGAGCCCGCACCAGATGATGCGCTGACAAGGAGGAATGCTTTTCTCTGGTAAGCGATTTACCACGAAGCCAAACTCCTCCAGCGTTGTAATCGCCAGCTGCCAAAGCATCTCACAGTCCAAGAGACGGGTTGCAAGCAACAACCAATCATCCGACACGCGGAAGATTCCTTGACATGGAATGCCATTCAGGTTCTCACGCAAGTACCTTTCGATGACCTGACCGAAACGGTCAGACACCTCAGGTGCATTACGTTGCCCGAAGTTCAGCCTGGTATCAACCAGCTTTCGGCCATTCCAACTGAACCCGACCAGGCACCAATCCGCGGGGTCCAACGGCACATGCCTGAAGAACGCCCGCAAATCTAACTTTGCCATGTACATACCGGGTTTCAGTGCAGCGAAAACAGCATCATGCTGTGGCAGCCGGGTTTTCAGGAAGTCGATACGGTCATTCAAGCAGCCCCCTTCCGGTGCTGAGAAATCGTGCACGACTCGAGCCTTACCACCCGACTTGGGAACCACCGACAATGGGTGCTGCCAGATGCACTGGTCCAACAACCCCTCGGCTGGTTCCGCAACCAAGCCCTCGCGAATCTCGTCGGCTATGGCCGTATTCGCGAGGCTGGCCAGCACAGGACAATGTACCGGATAATTATTGAAAACATTCGGCTCAGGCCGACAATCGGGGTGGACGACAGCCAACCCATTCCTAAGCACATACGAGATGAACTCCCAGTCCTCATCTAGATGACAGCGTGCAGCCCAGACATCGAATTTTTGCACAAGCGGGTTGTTGTTAAACAAGCGTTGAGCCCACCGCTTGGTTGAGCGTGGCCATGAGTCCCACCTGTTTGGGGCACGAACAGCAGACGTGGCAAGACACTTGTCAAAAACAACTATTCCCGTGGCTGAGGCGGGCCCCACCGGTGCGAGGCACCGTCAGGGTGAGCCCCCTTTGGGGCGCTTGCTGGGCCCCTCGCCACCCTTGCCGACACGCTTGTTGGAGTGCCGCCCGGGTGCATGATTGTTGCTCTTGGCAGCGCGAAGCAAGGCCCTGTCGGCCTTGTACCCTTCGCTGTCTACCAGTCCCTCGAACTGGCGCAACATGTCCTTCAAGGCGCCCAGCGACGGCGTCGCATAGAAAGCGCCATAGCCCGCAGACAGGACAGCGCTCATCAGGACGGGATCAACCTGACCCCCGCAGCTGTTCCAAGGCAAACCATTGACCCACTGGCAATCCATGAGGCGATCGACGCTACGCAGGACAGCTGCCCAGGTGGCATTCGTCTTGATGGTGTCCTGCGCGGCGCGCACCATCCTGTCCAGATCTGTCAAACCACGCTGCAGCACCCTCAAGAAGGTGGCGTAGTCCTGCGCTGACTCATGGTGCTCCTGGCCCTCGCGCCTGGCGAAGGCACCCCTCTCGTCCAAAATGCGCACAACCTGGTCGAGGCTTTGCAGACCTCCCGCGCGATGCACGTCTGCGACCGCCTTCTCAAAGGCCGAGCCGCTGGAGAACGGGTTGAAGAGCTTTGTTGTCTTGCTCACGACGTACAGGTTCTGAAACTCTGCATAGCCCATCAGCGGACTGACCCTGCTTGTGCCCGCTGGTTTGTTGAGCCGGCCTTCGACAAGGTAGGGGCCTGGGAACTGCGCCGCCGGCCTTGCAGCACCTTGTGCCACGCCGGGCGCTCCGGGGCATTCTCCTCCAAACAGGGCGTTCCTGTGTTTGGCACGGAAGCTCGCTTCCAGTTCTGCGAACATGGCAGTTATTTCAGGGCTGAGTCATCAGGACTGACGCCGCAAGGGAAACAACGTGCCCTTCCGATTAAATGCTCCACGCATGAATAAGGGAGAGGTCATGAGAGAAAGCTCCATGCCCACTCGTGAGACATGCTTTCACACTCATGCCGCGTCCAAGCGACCAGCGAACTCAGGCAAGCCTAGGCTTATTCGCAATCGTGTCACGTCCAAGTGACCAACGATTTCAGGCTCATTTTCAAACGACCACGTCTCTTTAAAGACGAAACCACCGCGGTGGTTTTGCTCACTGTTTCCAAACAGTGAGCAGAGTCGTTACTCAGCAGTAAACGACGTGGCCCGCGCCACTGTGCTCCCAGAGAACACAAAGTCGTTACTCAGCAGCAAACGACGTGGCCAGCGCCACTGTTCCCCCAGAGGGAACCGCAAGGCTGCAGTGCGTCATGCAAGTCAAGCGGCAACGCAGCACCCTGTCAAGCAAAGTTGCAGGTTTCTACACGAAAGAGAAACTGCAGCACAAAGCAAAGACAGGGAAAAAAGATGCAAACGTGAGTTGAGGCAACACACGGGCAACCAGCAAACCAGCAAACGAGGCAGGCAGGACCTGCCAGCCAAAGTCACACAACCAACGGTGCA
>JBEANX010000181.1:0-7465 GCA_041165245.1 Pseudomonadota bacterium | reverse complement strand
CAGTCGCTGCCATCGTTGATGGTGATGCTGGCTTTGACGGTCGTGCCGTCGCTGCTCTTGCTGTAGCTGATCACGGGTGCCTTGGGCTCTGTGACGGTGTGCGGCGCCTCAGTCGCGGTGGGCTTGGCCGTGCTCAAGCTCAGGTCGCCACGCAGGTAAAAGCGCTGGGGCTCCATCTGCGGGTGGGGCCAGTCGGTGGTCTTGGCAAACTTGGGGCTGCTGGTGCTGCTGTAGCCCTCTACGAACTGCGTGACATTGGGCAGTGTGGCTGCGCCCGTCTCGATGCCCTTGAGGTATTGGTCAAACCATTGCAGCATCAACGAGGCCGCGCCCGGCGCGCCCTTGGCGGTGTTGTCGGCCGAGTTGGTCGATGAGGACACCGCAGCCTGGATGTGTGAGCCTTTGAGGATGACCAGTTTGCTGTTCACATTGCGCTTGATTTGTTCGTACAGCAGGGGCTCGTCGCGCTGGAAGATGTCGTTGTTGCTGCCCACCAGGAAGGTCGGCACCCTGATCTTGGCGGCAGTCTCCAGCGGTGAGAGCGTGCCCCAGTAGCCGCCGTCGTCCGTGGCCAGGCCCTTTTGGCCTGACAGCGAACCACTCACGGTGGGCAGGTACCAGCTGTCGATGGCCTTGATGTGCTCCTGGTTGGCCGACTTGATCTGCTCGGCAAACTCGGGGTTGTTCTTGGCAGCGTTGGTGTTGGCCACGCTGAGTGATTGCGTCAGCGGCAGCCACTTGCTGATGAATTGCGCGTTGAGAAGGCCACCAATGCCCACGGTGCCACGGTAGGAGTCGCCCATGGGCACTTGTGCGAACACGGCCTTGACGGCTGGGTTCTGCTGCGCGGCCGTCTGCAAGCTGGTGATGCCCAGGTAGGAGGTGCCCGCCAAGCCCAGCTTGCCGTTGAACCAGGGCTGCTGGGTGACCCACTCGGCCGCGGCGGCATAGCCTTCCTGTTCGGCCGTGCCCAGCAGCGCCGCTTCACCGCTGGACATGCCCGAGCCCAGTACGTCAACCGCCACAGACACATAGCCGCGCTGGTTCATGAACTTGTCCTGCCCGCCCACCAGCAGGGTGTTGCCCGTGCCCATGACATCACCCAGCAGTTGGCCCAGGTCAATGCGATACGCCGTTTGCGTGAGGATGACAGGGAAGCTGCCCACGATGGGCTTGCCTTTTGAATCGGCCGGCAGGGTGACCAGGGCAGCCAGCTTCTTGCCATTGCCCATGGTGATGAACTGCAGCGGCAGCGTCACCGAATCGGGGTAATCGGCAGCGCGGGTGTATTCCTTCCACGTGACGCTGGCAGCGTTGGTGGTGACCGGTGGGTTGAACTGGCTCAGGCTGCCACGGGTGCCCAAGGTGGTGGTCTGGGCCATGGCTGACATGTTCAGGCCCAAGCCCAAGGCCAGCATCGCGGCTGTGCTCGCACGCAGCGTGAAAGCGGGGCGCATGGCTTGTTTGTGGGCGGGCGTGCGGCGGGCAGACTTCATGGAAACCTCGGGCGTTGGCAATGGCGAAGGGCCGCCACCTGACGGAGGTGATGTTATGAACCATGCGGTGCGTGACAAATAGCCGCACAGACCACCGTATTGACCGTGGCGCCTCAGGCTTTCCCTGAGGCGCCACGGTCAGCGGCTGCTGGCCTCGCCCTGGCTGGCGCGCCAGTCGGTGGGGGTCAAGCCCGACCATCGCCGAAAGGCGCGGTGGAAGCTGTGCACCGAGCCAAAGCCCACGGCCTCGGCGATCTGCTTGATGGGCATTTGGGCTTCCGCCAGCAAGCGCTCGGCGCTCAGGCGTTGGCATTCTTGCGTCAACGCGGCATGGGTGGTGCCCAGTTGGGCCAATTGGCGGCGAAAGCTGCGCTCGTTCAGGCCCAGTTGGGCTGCGGTCTCGGGCACCGTGGGCAGCTGCGGGAAGGCGTTCAGCATGAACTGGCGAACGCGGTCGGCCAAGTTCGAGCCCGCATGCAGGGCCGCCAACACCGATTCAGCGCGTGTGCGAGCCGAAGCATAGGCCACCGGGTCGTGGCTGCTCAAGGGGCGATCCAGCAAGGCCGGGGTGAAGTGGATCGCACAGACCTTGCTGCCAAACTCGACGCGTGGGCCGAAGTTGGCCGCGTAACGGCGCTCCTGCCCTGCGGGAACCTCAAAGGGAAACTCGACGCGCAGCAGGTCTGAGGTTTCGGCGCCCACAAAGCGCAGCATTTGGGCTGCGCTGGTGGCCACCTGTTCCATGCGGAAGTGGCCGCTGAGCCCTCCCTCCACAATGGGCGAGACCATCAAGCGAGCGCCGCGTGCGTCTTCGACCAAGTCGATCTCGGCGCGCTCAATCATCAAGGGCGCGTAGCGGCGGATGTCGTCCAGCAGTTGGCGCAAGTGGGGCGTGGCCATGGCCACTGGGGTGATGGTGCCATAGCGCATGAGGGCCAGGCTTTTGCCCACCACCAGGCCAAATGAGGTGTCCCCGGTGACATCCTGGGCGGCAGCCATCAACCGGTCGAACACGGACAAGGGCAGCCACGCGCCGTCTTCTGCAATGTCGTCGATGGACGCGTAAGCGATGGCTGCCAAAGCCTGGGCCGAGTCAAAGCCCTCCAGGTCGAGGGCATAGGCCAGGATCTTGAGGTTGATCGGAGACATGTGCATGGGGCGTGATGCTAAGCGACCAAAGAGCAGCCACCGCCCCGAGGCTTCCCCGCGGCCGGAGTGTCGGCTGGGCGCATCAGCTTGCACCGGCACTCGAGAAGATGGTGAAAAACGCACCAATTGGCCCTGGCAGGGTGCCATGCGAAAAACTAGACTTGAAGGCCTTGCCCACCCTTAGACACGCAGAGGACACCCATGAACACCACCCGTCACCCCCGTCTTGTCACTGGCCTTTTGCTGAGCGCGGCCTGCTTGGCCGCCCCTGCTGCACACGCAGGCTCGGCCTATGCGCAAGTGGGCATTCCGGGCATTGGCATCGGTTATGCCCAGGCCCTGAACGATGTGGTCACCTTGCGTGGTGATTTCAGCACCCTGGGCAGCCACACCAAGAACGGCTCGCAAGAGGGCATCAACTACGAGGGCAAGGTCAAGGTCAGCCGCTGGGGCTTGTTTGCCGATTACTTCCCGCTGGGCAATGGCTTTCGCGTGACAGGCGGCGCCACGGTCAACGACATGAGCGTCAAGCTGCGCTCGAACGTGCTGGCAGGCACACCCTTGTCGATCGGCAATGCCACCGTGACCGCAGACGGCACCGAGCGTTTCAATGCGGACATCAAGTTCCCCAAGGTGACGCCTTACATCGGCATTGGCTGGGGCCACATGGACAAAGAGCCGGGTTGGGGCTTTGTGGGCGATGTGGGTGTGTCCATTGGGCGCGCCAAGGTCACGATCGACACCAATGTGATCCAACGCAGCGGCGGCGCCATCACCCAGGCGGATGTCGACCGTGAAACGCAAGAGCTCAAGGATGGCGTGGGCAAGATCCGCGTGCTGCCCCAGGCCACGTTGGGCGTGAGCTACCGCTACTGAAGCGGCGGGGCAGGCAGGTGGGTGGGCTGGCTTGAGGTCAGCCCAGGAGCTTGTCGACCTGGAACAGCGTGAGCAGGCCCATGACGGCAAAGATGCCAGCGGCCACGCTGTGCACCACCTTCATTGGGATCTTCTCGGCAAAGCGATTGCCCACGAACACGGCGGGCACATCGGCGATCAGCATGCCGAGGGTGGTGCCTGCCACCACCATCAGCGCCGCGCTGTAGTGCGCAGCCAGCGCGATGGTGGCGATCTGGGTTTTGTCGCCCATCTCGGCCAGGAAGAAGGTCACCAAGGTGGCGCCGAACACGCCCATCTGGCCAGCAATCTTTGTCTCTTCTTCCTCGATCTTGTCGGGGATCAGCGTCCACGCGGCCATGCCCAGGAAGGACAGGCCCAGCGCCCAGCGCATCACTTCCGGGCTGAGCACCGAGGTGATCCAGGCACCCAGCGCACCGGCCAAGCCATGGTTCACCAAGGTCGCGACCAAGATGCCCGCCACGATGGGCAAAGGCTTTTTGAAGCGGGCGGCCAGGATGAAGGCCAGCAGTTGGGTCTTGTCGCCCATTTCGGCGAGCGTGACCACGCCGGTCGACACCAACAGCGGCTGTGCAAAGAGTTCCATGAGGTTTCCAAGGGTTCAAAGGGGCCGGCACACGCAATGACCGCACGCATCCCCGGCCCTACCGGAGGCGTTGCGGTCAAAGGTCTTGCCAGGCTCGGGAACTGCCTGCGCCATGGCGGCTTGAAAAGCCCCCAAGTCTGTTGACGCAGGCCCCTCTCAATGAGCGCGCATCGCCCGGTGGCCCAGGGTGGCGTTCAAGGAAGGGCGGCTACTCCCCAATGACGGCGCGATGATAACCGAGGGGGCGAAGAGCGTCAAAGATGGGCAGATCCTGCCTCGGCCTCGTCGACCAGCACGCCTTTTTCCAGGTGGATCATGCGGCTGGCCCGCGCGGCGGCTTTGGGGTCGTGCGTGACCATGACGATGGTCTTGCCCAGGTCGCGGTGCAGCTCGTCCAGCAGTTTGAGCACCTCTTCGCCGGTGGTGCGGTCGAGGTCGCCCGTGGGCTCGTCGGCCACGATCAGGGTGGGGTCGGTCACCAGGGCGCGGGCAATGGCCACGCGCTGCTGCTGCCCGCCCGAGAGCTCATTGGGGTAGTGGTCCATGCGGTCGCTCAGGCCCACCATGGCCAAGGTGGCTTCGACATGCGCCTTGCGCTCACGGCGTGACAGGCGGGTCAGCAACAGCGGCAGCTCCACGTTCTCAAAGGCATTGAGCACGGGCATGAGGTTGTAGAACTGAAAGATGAAGCCTACATTGGCGGCGCGCCAGTCGGCCAGGGCGCCTTCGCCCAGGGTGGCGATGTCCACCCCATCAATGGCGATGGTGCCTGAGGTGGGCTGGTCAATGCCGGCGATCAGGTTGAGCAGCGTGCTTTTGCCCGAGCCGCTGGGCCCCATGAGCGAGACAAATTCGCTGCGCGCCACCTGCAGGTTGATGTCGGCCAGCACAGGGATGAGCTGACCGCCTCGCGTGTAGCTCTTGCTGAGGTGGTCGATGCGGATGAGGGTGTCGCCATGGGCCATGTTGCGCGACCTCAAGGTGTTTTGATCGACACGGCTTGGCCTGACTTGAGCGTGGCGTCGGGGTGGGCCACCAGCTTGTCGCCCGCCTTGATGATCCCACTCACTTCGATCAGATCGCCCAGGCTGCGGCCCAGCTTGACCGCTTGCTCTTGCAGCACCTGTTTGCCCGCTTCGCGGCTGTGCAGGGCCAGAACAAAAGCTTCGCTGCCACGGCGCACGATGGCAGATGCTGGCACCGCCAGCACGGCACGCTGATCGAGTTCGCTGACTTCTTGCGAGAGGAAGCTGACCTTGGCGCTCATCTCAGGCAAGATTTGTGGGCTGAGCGCATTGAAGCGGATCTTGGTCATGACCGTGGCCTTGGCCCGATCGACCGTGGGCACGATGCCGGCCACATGCGCCCGAAAGCGCGAGGTGGGCAGGGCGTCCAGCACCACCTCGACGGGCTGGCCCACCCGCACTTGCGAGAGGTTGGTCTCGGAGACATCGGCCTCGACCTCCAGGGTGCTCATGTCGGCCATGGTGACCACCGCGCTTTGCGCACCCACGGCGCTGGACATGGGCGTGATGATGTCGCCCACGTTGGCGTTCTTGACCAGCACCACGCCGTCAAAGGGCGCGCGGATCTCGGTGTAATCGCTGCCCACGTTTTGCGCCTGCAGTTGCGCACGGGCTTGCTCCACCGCAGCCTCTGCGGCCGCCACATTGGCCACGGCCATCTTGGTCTTGGCCTTGGCGTTGTCCACCATCTGGGGCGAGACAAAGCCTTGGGCCTCCAGGCCCCGGGTGCGCTCCAGCTCGGCGCGTGCATTGATGAGTTGCACCTGCGCGACCTTCACATTGGCTTGTGCCTGGTGCACATTGGCCTTGGCGCCCAGGATGGCGGCCTTCACATCGCTGTCGTCCAGCTTGGCCAGCAAATCACCCTCTTTGACTTGCGAGCCTTCGCGCACGTTCAGTTCGACCAGCCGGCCGGTGGCTTTGGAGGCCACGGCCGCGCGGCGTTGCGCCACCACATAGCCTGAGGCGGTGAGTTTGACGAACTGTTGAGAGGGCGTGCTGAGCACCACCGGGGTGGTCTCGACTTCGACCGTGCGCGGCATGTAGACATAAGCCGCTGCGCCCAAAGCGCCCAGGCACACCAGGGCCAGAGGCATGAGCCAGGGCTTTTTGCGTGGGCTTGCCTTGGGCGAGCGGTCGATCTTGAGCTGGCTCAGGCCCAGCGGTTGGCGTTCGTCGTTCATGGGGCTCTCAGATGTCAGAAGGCACGTCTCGCTTGTCCACCCCCGAGGCGGGGAACTCGTCGTCAAACGAGAGCCTTGCATGGGCCTGCTTGATGGTGGCAATGGCGCCCTTGACGACGGCCATGTCGGCCTTTGGGGAGGCGTGAATCTCGACCAGGACATCAGGCGTTTTAGCCTGGCGAGCCTGCAGTTCACTCAGCAATGCGCCGGGCGCAAGCGATTGTTGGTCCAGCTCCAGGGTGCCATCGGCGGCAATGTGCAGCTTGGCGTGGGTGCTCACGTGGGGTGCAGGGATGTCGCAGCCAGTCAGCAAGAGAGCGATCAGGCTGGCGCCCAGCCAAGGGGGAGGGAATTGCATGCGATGTTGTATCACCAATGGGCGGCTGAGCGCACAGACGGTGCCCAGGGCCCTGCGCAGACTGAACCATGCTTACGCACACAGCGCCACCCGCGGCCCCCGAGGCCCCTCCTCATGCGCCCCATGAGGCCAGCCTAGGGCCCCAACCTGAACCCGGCCTGTCAGCCGCACAAGCGGCGCAGCAGCTGCGCGCCGATGGGCCCAATGCCTTGCCTGGGGGGCGCCGCCGCGGCCTGTGGGCCATTGCGGTCGAGACCTTGCGTGAGCCGATGTTTCTCTTGCTGCTGGCCGCAGGTGTGCTTTACCTGACCTTTGGCGACTTGCAGGAGGGCCTGACGCTGATGGGCTTTGTGCTTGTCACCCTGGGCCTGACTTTGTTTCAGGAGGGCAAAACCGAGCGCGCCATCGACGCTCTGCGCGACCTCACCAGCCCGCGCGCACAAGTCATCCGAGATGGGCGCGTGCAGGGCATCCCCAGCCAGGACGTGGTGTGTGGCGATCTGCTCAAGCTCAGCGAGGGCGACCGGGTGCCGGCCGATGCCTTGCTGGTGTCGGCCGATGGTCTGCGGGCCGATGAGTCGCTGCTCACGGGCGAGGCAGTACCCGTGGGAAAGCGTGCCGCAGAAGCACCGTTGCCCACGGTGGGCAGCCCAGGTCAGGCAACCGGCCCGGCGCCAAGGGTCCCACCGGGCGGCGACGACCTGCCCACGGTCTACGCGGGCACTTTGATCGTGCAAGGCCACGCCACTGCT